>JADFPW010000067.1 GCA_022562105.1 Planctomycetota bacterium | reverse complement strand
ATACCACATGAGCGAACACAACGGCGATCTCCGCGTGGCCAGCTCGACGTTCCCGCGGTTCAACCAGGCCACCGGCGTGTTCGAAGAGTCGGGCAACCACGTCTACGTGCTACGCAATGTGGACGGTTCGCTGGAAATCGTCGGGCGGGTCGAGAACATCGCCCCCGGCGAGGATCTCAAAGCGGTCCGCTTCATGGGCGATCGGGCCATCATCGTCACGTTCCGACAGACCGACCCGTTCTTCACCATCGATCTATCGGATCCGACCGCTCCGCGGGTGGCCGGCGAGGTCGAGGTTCCGGGCTTCTCCACGTTCATGGTGCCCATGGACGACGACCATATGTTGACCATAGGTCACTACGTGCCCTTGGAGGGCTGGGGTGTGCCTGACGGGATCCAACTGTCCATCTTCGACATAACCGACTTCGCCCACCCGGTTCGCTCACACAACGTGATCGTGGCTGGTCAATCGACCTCGTCCGAAGCCGTTTGGAATCCCAAGGCGTTCACCTACTTTCCGGACCACGATCTGCTCGCCCTGCCCATGGAGATCTACAACTACGATTTCTGGTGGCAGGAGTGGGACTTCGCCATCGCCGTGGACGGTGTACCCGTGGCCGACGCAGACGTGGCTAGCCTCGCACCGGTCATCGAGGAGTCCGACTTCGTCGGGCTGTACGTCTACCGCGTGACCGCCGAGGACGGGTTCGAGCACCTCGGCCGGATCGCCACTCAGAACGCCGACATGTTCTACAACACGAATCGCTTCACCCGCGGCGTGTTCATCGGCGACAATGTCTACGCGGTGACCGACCGGACGATCATCGGTTCACCGGTCGACGCGATGGAATCGGCGCCATGGTCGGTCGAATTGAGCGATGCGTCGGATGGAGTGATCGTACCCCCCGTTCTGGAGGGTCCAGTCCTGCCGGATTGATCCAGCCCCACCAGGCCCGGCGCTGGGTGTTGTGTCGGTGCGCTGGGTGTTGTGTCGCTGTGTCGGGTGCCATGGGCAAACTTGTTTGCCCGTGCTTTCCCGGTACCTTGTATAGGCCCGGTCCCTTGCTATCAGGGGTAGGGGATCTGGGCTCGGATGATCTGAACGAAAGCCGGTTCCACAAGAGTTGAGCGGAGGGCACAAGCTGGTGGCCAAGAAAGGCTGGGCGATTCCGGAATCGCAAGCGACACCGGAGAAGGTCTTCCTCAATCGCCGAAAGTTCATCCAAGCAGCCGGAGTGTCGACGATAGGGGTGGCTGGCCTCCTGACCGGATGTAAACCCGAACAACCGGCGCTGGCCAGTCCGCCCACCCGGCCCACGCCTATTCAGATCCCCAAGACTCCGACGTCGAGCCTGTACCCGTTCAAGCGCAACGAGACGTTCACCCTGGATCGCCCGCTGACTGATGAGCGGGTGGCGGCGACATTCAACAATTTCTACGAATTCGATTCCCGCAACAAGAACCAGGTGTGGCGACTAATCGACAAGTTCACCATCCGCCCCTGGACCGTCGAAGTCACGGGCTTGGTGCACAAGCCGCAGACGTTCGACATCGACCTGCTGATCCGAACGATGCCGTTGGAGGAGCGACTCTATCGCCACCGGTGCGTCGAGACCTGGGCCATGGCGGTGCCGTGGACCGGGTTCCCACTAAAGGCCCTGCTCAATCGCGCCGGGCCCAAGTCGTCCGCCAAGTTCGTCCGCTTCGTCTCGTTCTTCAAGCCCGACCAGGCTCCCGAGCAGAAGAACAACACCTACTACCCGTGGCCGTACTACGAGGGACTATCCCTGGCCGAGGCGATGAATGACCTGACGTTGCTGGCCACCGGCATCTACGGCCACGAACTGTTAAAGCAACACGGAGCCCCGATCCGGCTGGTCGTCCCGTGGAAGTACGGCTTCAAGAGCATCAAATCGATTGTGCAGATCGAGCTAACGGACCAGCAGCCGGGCACATTATGGCACGACTTGGTCCCGCACGAGTACGGCTTTACCGCCAATGTGAATCCCGAGGTTCCCCACCCGCGCTGGTCGCAATCCCACGAGTGGATGATCCCCGATCGAAAGGATCGCCGACCCACGCTGCCCTACAACGGCTACGGCGAATACGTAGCGGACCTATACGCGTGATACCCGCGGATGGATCTGTCGATTCGCTGGCATACTGCCGTTGGTCTTGTGCTTTCATCTATCCGCCTTCAGCGCCCGAACACGTCAACCCGAACGCACCTGAGTAATCGATCGGCCAGCACACCGGTTGAAAACCGGTGCCACATGACTCAAGACGGCATTGAGACACCCGAGTTATCGATGGCCCATGCCACGCGAATAGGTCTCGATGATACGATCCGCGGTCTTGAGGCCGTCCACGGCGGCGCTGGCGATGCCGCCCGCGTAGCCTGCACCTTCGCCAACCGGATACAGGCCGGTCACGTTGACCGATTCACGAGTATCCCGATCGCGGAGGATCCGAACAGGAGCGCTGGCCCGTGTTTCAGGGGCAGTCAGCAGGGCGTCACCACCCGCAAAGCCAGGCAGACGTCGATCCAGGATGGCTAGCCCCCGCTCGAGCGCCATCGTCACGTGTTCCGGGATTACCGATCGCAGTCGACTCCATTGGCCGCCCAGCGGATAACTGGTGTCCAGCGCCCCATCGCTCTGGCGACCTGCTAGAAAATCGACTGCCCGCTGAACGGGAACGCGATAGGAACCGTCGGTGGCCTCAAACGCCAGCCTTTCCCACCGCTCCTGATAGGCCAATCCGGCCAACGGATCGTTGTCGATCATCTCCGGATCGATGGTGATGACCAATCCGCTGTTGGCCCACGCACCGCTTCGGCGTGATCGAGAAGCCCCGTTGGTGGCGATGAGTCCTTTCGACTCGACGCTCGGCAGAATCATCCCTCCCGGACACATGCAGAAGCTGAACAGATCGCCGCCGGTGGGCGATGCTTTCTTGGCCACCAGTTGGTACTCGGCCGGCGGCAAGCGCTCGTGCCCGCACAGCTCGTGGTACTGCCATCGATCGACCAACTCCTGTGGATGTTCAATACGCACACCCAACTGGAATGGTTTGGCCACCACGCGCACGCCGCGACCGACCAGCATGCGCACGGTATCGCGCGCGGAATGGCCGATGGCCAGGATCACCGGGCCGACCGGAATACGCCCGGCGTTTACCACCACCGCGTCGAGCACGCCATCGGCCACTTCAACATCATCAAGCCGATGGTCGAAACGGATCTCACCGCCGAGCTGTTCGATGTGGCCACGAATGCGGGCACAGATGGTGGGGAGCTTGTCGCTACCAATGTGCGGTCGGGCATCGACGAGTATGTCCGGGTCGGCCCCATGGTGATACAGGGTTTCGAGCACCGTGCGCACCAGGGGTTCGGAGACCCGGGTGTACAGCTTGCCGTCGCTGTAGGCTCCCGCCCCGCCTTCGCCGTACATCAGGTTGGATTCCTCATCCAGATCCCGCTGGCGATAAAAGCGTTGCATGACGTCGCGGTGTCGTCGGCGCACGTCTCGCCCGCGCTCGAAGACGATCGGCTGATAACCCGCCTCCGCCAGACGCAACGCCGCGAACATACCCGCCGGTCCGAAGCCGAAGATCATCGGCCTCTCACCGAGCGGACGGTCTCCGGAGCGCCGTCGCGGCGCCGGGAGGCTATGGATAATCTCCACGTTTCGCGGATGAACTCGCAGCAGATGGGCTTGCTCGGCGGCGGGGGAATCATACAGGGCGAGTTCCAGGTGGTAGACAAAATGCACATCGTTGTGGTCTCGAGCATCGAGCGAACGCCGAACCGGAGCGTAAGCGCGGATCGCGTCGATCGGCACGCGCAGCCGTTTCGCCGCTCGAGCCACGAGTCGCTCTTCGGGTTCGTCCAATCCGAGACGGAGATTGCGCACCAGCATGGGCATGGTCGGTGTAGTCTATCGCCCTATCGCCGGCCTAGACAGGTACGGATCTGTCGGGCTCGACACAGCTTGCGTCGGCCACTAGCATGCCGCTCGCAAACCTCGGCTAGCGCGGGCGGCCGGCGATCCGAACTTGTGAGCTCGAAATCAAAGGATGGTGACCATGGATCGGTGCAGCGTGAGTAGACGGGATCTTGTAGCTGTCGTGGCATTGATTGTCGCATCGACGTCGGCGGTCCGGGCGGATGGGGGCCAATACCGAACGCCAACGGCGCTGACCCATGTTACCGTCGTCACCGGCGACGGACGGACCCTCTCCGACGCTACGATCCTGATGTCCGACGGGCGCATCGAGGCGATCGGAACCAACGTAGAGATACCCGCCCACGCGGAGGTGCTCGACGCGTCGGGGCTGATCGCCTATCCGGGTTTCATCGACGCCCATACCCACCTGGGCATCCCCGAGACCGAGCGCACCGAAGAGCAACGGGCCCGTCTGGAGGATGAGAACCCGGATCCGAAGCAGGGGCCGTACGCCCGCACCCGAGCAGCCAACCGCCGCGGCATCCGCCCTCAGCTTCGAGCCTACGATCTGTTCACCGCCGACGACGACGATCTTGGCGACCGCCGCAAGTTGGGAATCACCACCTGCGTGGTCGCCCCGCGCACGGGCATTTTCGGCGGAACGAGCATGCTGTTGAATCTATCCGGGGATCCGCTACGTCGGGCGGTGGTCTCCGATGGCCTGGCCGCTCACGCTTCGTTCAGTCCCGGTGAGCCGGGGTCGTATCCGCGGACGATCATGGGGGCTATGGCCCAGTTCCGCCAGGTGATGGCCGACGCGGAAGTCTACGCTGGTCAAAAACGCTACCAAGCCCGCCACCCGCGATCGGCTGACCGAACGGTGACAGACCCTGCATTGGAAGCGCTGCAATCGCTCCAATCCGGAGCATGGCCCATCGTATTCGAGGCCAACAGCGAGCGAGAGATCCATCGCGCGTTGGACATGGCGGCTCAGTTCAACCTCAGGGTAATCATCAGCGGGGCCAAGGAAGCATACAAGCTGATCGACCGACTTGAGGCCGAACGAGTGCCGTTGCTGGTTAGCCTCAAGTTCGACGACGAGCCCGAATACGATCCGGAGAAAGAGGGCAAGCGAGCCAAAAAGTTTGCCAAGAAACCCGATCTGGAACATCCCGCGCTCTATGAACCACTGAGAGTGCGCCAGGAGCGCCGCCGGTTGTGGGAAGAGCAGGTCGATAACGTGATCCGCCTTCACGAAGGTGGGATTCCATTCGCTCTCACGTCACGCGAGTTCGACAGCCCCAAGGGCATGTTCAAGAACCTGCGCCAGGTGATCGAACGGGGACTGCCCGTCGAGGCGGCGGTGGACGCACTGACCCATGAGCCGGCCCGCATCTTCGGAGTTGCGGACCATTTGGGAACGCTGGACGCAAACAAAATCGCCAATATTACAGTGATGACCGGCCCGCTGGGCGAGAAGAAGTCCAAGATCCGCTGGGTGTTCGTCGATGGCAAAAAATTCGAGTTCGACACGGACGAGGACAAGAAGGACGAGGACGATGATAAAGAGAAGCCCGACGGCGACGAGGAATCCGATCCGGACGCCGACAGCGAGGACGACGACGAACCCACCGAGGATGAGGACGAAGAGGTCGAAGACGACGAGGACGCCACCGACGAGGAGCCGGCCGTCTTCCCCATGCCGACCTGGCCGACCGAGATCGAGGAGGATCGCAAGCCGGCGACCCACACCGGTGGCGACGTTCTACTCCGTAACGCCACCATCATTACGCTGGCCGGTCAAACCATACAGGGCGGTTCGATTCTGATTCAGAACGGAATCATCACCGCGTTGGGCGACGTGCGGGACGTGCCGCCGGAGGTCACCATCATCGAGGCCACCGGGCGGACCATCATCCCGGGGTTCGTTGACGCCCATTCCCACATGGCGTTGGACAGCATCAACGAGGGGACGCTCTCGATCACTCCGGAAGTGCGCCTGGGCGACGTGGTAAACAACAAGCAGGTTTCCATCTACAGAGCGCTGGCCGGCGGGATGACCACCATGCATTCCATGCACGGATCCGCCAACCCCATCGGCGGTCAGAACGTCCTCTTGAAGCTCAAGTACGGCGCCGAGGTCAAGGACATGCTGTTCCCCGACGCTCCACGAACGGTCAAGTTCGCCCTGGGCGAGAACGTGAAACAGTCGAACTGGGGGACCAATCGCGGCACGCGTTTTCCCGGCACGCGCATGGGTGTGGAAAGCACGTTCCGCCAGGCATTCACCGCCGCCCAACGTTACACCGACGAATGGGCCAGCTACGAGGCCCGCGTAGCAGCCGGCGAGGATGTTCCACCGATCCGTCGCGATCTGCGCCTGGAAGCGCTGACCGAGATCATGGCCGGCGACATCGGCGTACACTGTCATTGCTACCGCTCGGACGAAATCTTGCGCTTATTGGCCGTGGTCGAGGACTTCGGATTCCGCATTATGTGTCTCCAACACGTACTGGAAGGGTATCGCATCGCCCCGGAGATTGCCCGACATGGGTGCGGGGCGTCCACGTTCTCCAATTTCTGGTCGTACAAGATGGAGGCCTACGATGCGATCCCGTACAACGCCGCTTCCATGACCGACGCCGGGATCTGTTCATCGATCAACTCCGACTCGTCCAACATCGCCCGCTACTTCGCTTTGGAGGCAGCCAAGTCCATCAAGTGGGGTGGGCTGAGCGAAGAAGATGCGTTGGCGCTTGTGACCATCAATCCAGCCCGACAGTTGGCGATTGACGATCGCGTGGGCAGCATCGAGGTAGGCAAGCACGGCGATCTGGCTGTATTCGATGGTCATCCACTCAACAGCCTGAGCAAGTGCGTCATGACCCTGATCGATGGCGAGGTTTACTTCGAGCATCCCAACGCAAGCGACGGTCGGTACGAATTGCCCGAACTGCCGCCGCGCGATCTGGATCGTCAGCGTCCGCAATCGCTGTATGGGATGTACGCGATCGTCGGGGCGACGGTTCATCCCATCAGTGGACCGCCGATCCACAACGCGACCGTGACCATCCGCGACGGCAAGATCGAAGCCGTGGGGACCGAAGTCACCATTCGCCCCGGGTCCGGCATCATCGACGCCGCGGGCCTGCACGTGTATCCCGGCCTGATCGACGCTTCCAGTCGAATCGGGCTGACCGAGATCGGGTCAGTCCACGGCACCAACGACATGCGCGACCTAGCCACCTATCAGCCGGACCTGCGGGCGTCCAGTGCGGTGAATCCGCACAGCGCCCACGTGCGCATCGCCCGAGCGGCGGGCATCACCTCTGTATTGGTCCAACCGGGCGGCGGGCGTATCTCGGGTCAGAGCTCGCTCATCCACCTGAACGGCTGGACCATGCCGGAGATGCTCTTCGCCGATCCCGTCGCTCTCCACATGGGCGTACCCGTGCTGCCTGTCCATCTTACCGGCAAAGACAAGAAGAAGCGCAAGAAATCGCACGAGGAGAGTCTACGCGAGTTGGAGGAGTGGGTGTCTCGCGCCCAACGCTACGCCACCCAGCGCGAGTCCTCGCCCAGCGTGCCGCGCGACGTCTTGCTGGACGCGATGCTCCCCTATGTGCGCGGCGAGAAACCGGTGGTCATGAGTGCGTCCTCTTACAAAGCAATCAAGAAGCACATCGAGTTCGCTGAAAAGCACAGTCTCGACATGATCCTGGCCACCGGCGGTGAGGCGTGGAAGCTGGCCGACGAGTTGGCCGAGAAGAAGATTCCCGTCATCCTCACCAGCACGATGTCCATTCCTCGAGGCGGCTACGAGACCTGGGATTCATTCTACCGATGCGCAGCCGTCCTGGCTGACGCGGGTGTGGAGTTCTGTTTCGCGACCGGAAGTGCGAGCGGTGCGTACAATCTGTCATTCCATGCCGGGCTGGCCGCCGCCCACGGCCTGGACCCTGCCCGGGCCGAATACGCCCTGACGCTTGCGCCGGCCAAGATTCTGGGTGTCTCCGATCGACTGGGCAGCATCGAGCCGGGCAAGGTGGCTGACTTGATCGTCACCACCCATAGCCTGATCCAGACGGTCTGTCAGGTAACACACATGTTCATTGACGGCGTGCCGATCGATTTGAGCAATAAACACTCAGAGGATTACGAGCGCTTCAGAGATCGCCCGGCGCCGGAGTTGCCGCCGCTCCCCGAGCTCCGCGGCCCGCGTTCGCTGACGCGCTAATCGCGCTAGATTCCCGTACAGGTGCCGACCGCGCGACAGGCGGCCAGGACAGGGTCGTCCGGAGGCACTCGCCGCTGTTCATCGGCCACCTCGGAAATGGGCACGCTGGTGATCATCGACTGTTGCATAACCACCAGGCGATTCAACGTGCCTTTCGTCAACAATTCCACGGCTTCGTGGCCGAATTGGGTAGCCAGGATGCGATCGTACGCGCAGGGCGTTCCGCCTCGTTGGACGTGACCCAGTATCGTCGCCCTGCACTCCAGATCCGTGCGTTCGCTAATCTGTTGGGTCAGCACGTGGCTCACGCCGCCGAGGCGGATAGGGTCCGGTGAGTCTTCCACCATTTGTTTCACAGTGATCTTTCCACCGGCAGGGTGGGCGCCTTCAGAAACGGCGATGATGGTGAACGCCTTTCCCACCTTGCTTCGGCGGACGCAATAGTCACAGATGTGCTCGATGTCGTATGGAATCTCAGGAATCAGGATGACGTCGGCCCCGCTGGCGGTGCCGGCGTAGAGCGTCAGCCAGCCGGCATTTCGGCCCATCATCTCCACCAGCATGACCCGGTGATGGCTGGCCGCCGTCGTATGGATCCGGTCCAGGGCATCGGTCGCGGTCTGGACCGCGGTGTGAAAGCCGAACGTGACCTCGGAATGCATGATGTCGTTGTCGATGGTCTTGGGAACCCCGACGCAGGGAAGCCCGCGCTCGATCAGCCGGCTAGCGCCACTCATGGTCCCATCTCCGCCGATGCAGACCACGCAATCCAGCCCGCGAGCCTCCACGTTGGCCAGCACCGTGTCGATCACGTCTTCGTAGATGGCTTGGCCGGCGTCGTCGGTGCCGACCTTGTACCGGGACGGGTCGGACTTGTTGCAGGTTCCCAGGATGGTGCCCCCGCGAGTCAGAATGTTGGACACGTCACCCATGTCCAGGCGGTGCATTCGGTTCTCGATCAACCCGAGGAACCCGTCAGCCACGCCCCAGACCTCCAGACCGTGGTCGCTGATCGCACTCTTGGTCACCGCTCGGATCACGGCGTTGAGCCCTGGGCAGTCGCCGCCACCGGTGAGGACACCGATTCGGCGGCACTTTTTCGGCTTGGTCATGGCTAATCCTCGTGGCCAGGCTTTCTGTTCGACGCCCCAAGCAAGCATCGTACCGCCCGATCGATGGGCCGCACAGACGGACAGTTTCGGTCGCCTTCGCAACCGTCCTGGGGATCGCTATCATCCGATCCCATGGCGAACCTGCCCGAATGGCGACTCAAGCAACAGATCGTCGAGGTCGGTCGCAAGATGTACGAGCGGGGCCTGGTCGCGGCCTCGGACGGGAACATCAGCATCCGCGCCCGCGGGCAGCGCCTGTGGATCACCCCCACCGGAATCTGCCTGGGCGAGATCCAGACGCGGCACCTGGTCTGCGTGGACCGAGCGGGTCGCACTATTGGCCCGGGCACGCCGTCGAGCGAGATGGCCCTACATGCCTCGGTGTATTCGCATCGCCCCGACGTTGTGGCGGTCGTTCACGCCCATCCGCCAATCGCCTCGGCGTTCACCTACGCCGGTCGGGCGGATCTGCTCGCTCGACAAGTGCTGCCCGAAGTCGTCCTGACGTTCGGATCCATTCCCACCACAGACTACGCGACGCCGGCCTCGCCGGAGGGACCGCTTGTGATCCAGGATCTGATCCGCGATAACGACGCATTGATGTTGGACCGTCACGGATCATTGACGGTAGGCGCGGACGTCCTCGACGCCTACTACAAGTTGGAGAAGCTCGAGCACGCCGCCACGGTCATCTTGGCGGCCGAACGGCTGGGAGGTGCCCGCGCCCTTTCGGACGATGAACTCGCCCGGCTCGGACAGTGAGCGAGATGGCCGACCACGCAACTCAAACCAAGCTGAAGCGATCAGTCGCCTACGTAACGTTGGTCTTCGCGGTTCCCATGATTGTGGTCATCCTCGACAGGTTCGGCGTCCGGCTGTTGGGCGGACCGATCCGAGATAGCGGGCGGGTACTGGCCGGTCTATCGATTTACTGGCTGGTGATCGTCGGCTTGGTCGTCGTGCGAATTCGACACGGGAGCTGGGCGATGTTCCTGCGTCGGCGGCGGATGCATTTGGTTCTGCTTGCGATTTCCAGTCTGTTGGGACTGGTGGTGATTGAGATCACCATGCGCATCGCTTTCCCCGGGTCGCAACATCCCACGTTCACGCTGCTGCGCTCCTCGGAGTTTCACCATCGCAATCCTCGGTCGACGGACTTGTATTGGGGACAGTTGGGCGATCGAACGATTGTGCTTCACTCCAACTCCGACGGCCTGAGGACGCGGTATTCCCGCGATGAGTTCCACAAGTACAAGACGCGTATTGCCATACTGGGTGACTCTTTCGCTTATGGCTACGGCGTGCAGGAGAATGAGGCCCTTCCGTCGGTTCTGCAAGGGCTGCTGCGCGCCAAAAATGACCAGGAGGATGTCGCCGTGCTCAACGCCGCGGTGATCAGCTACTCGCCGCTTCTGGCATGCAACCTTTTCGATCGCGTCATCAAGGAATACCGACCCACCCTCACCATACTTGTCCTGGACCTCTCCGACATCGGCGACGACTACAACTACGAACAGCAGTTGGCTGGCGCTGGCGGGGATGACATTAGGTTCGATGCGCCGGACCAGGAGTTAAAACAGAGCTGGCTGGCCGGCCTCGCCCTGCGATGGGTGGTCAACTCGTTCGGAGCGTGCGTGCGTGCCCCGATCGCCCTTATCATCGACGGGTTCGGCGACCCGCAGCCGCCCTACGACTACAACGCCATCGACCTGGATATCGGCGGCGTCAAGGAGACCAACCGTTTCTTTGTCTTGCGCCATCCGCTGGCGGACACCGAACCTTATTTCCGCGCCAGTTGGAGTCACATCAAGCGGATGGCCGACAACGCTACGGAGAACGGATCCGATTTCCTGCTAGTCGTGGCTCCGCGGTTTCATCAGTGGAGTGATAGGGAGTGCCCCAACAACTGGGAGAGCTTCGCCTACGCCCTCGATGAGCCCTATGAATTCGAGTATTTCCGCTTCTTCGAGCAGGTGAGGCCCGAGGTGAGCTTCCCGATTCTCATCTTGCTGCCGGCGTTTCAGGAAACGACGCGGTTTCCGCTCGTATTCGACCAGGATCCGCACTGGAACGCAGACGGACATCGATTCGTCGCCGAAATCCTCGCCGAGCATCTGATCGCGGAGGGTCTGGTCGACTGATCATCTATCCATGCTTGAATGGGCCACGCAACACACCCCAAGCCCATGGATCGCAATCCATGGGTCGGGCAATCCCCGCCGCGGTTCCGTCACGCTATGAATCGGTAGTGGTGGGCTCTACCCGTACCATGCGGAACTTGATGATCGCCCCGATGGTCAGGGCAAAGACGCCTAGATACAAGAGGCCCGCGTACCGAATGCGCACGACAATGGACGCGCAGGCGACAGCGGCGTAGAAGGCGGCCAGCAGGTAGCTGGTAAGAACCACCCGGCGCACAGACCATCCCCGATCCAACAATTGATCGTAGAAGTGACTGCGATCGCCTTGCATCAGAGGTTTCTGGGCCCGCCACCGACGGGCCATGGTCAGGAACATGTCCGCCAGCGGGAGCCCGAACGCCATCACCGACGCCAGCATCCACCGGAGGTTGAACACGCCCTCGGCGAACAGCAGAATCAATACCGCCGCGTTCAGTCCCAGGAGCATGGAACCGGCGTCACCCAGGAAAATGGTGGCCGGGTTGCGGTTGTACGGCAGGAAGCCCAGCGCTGTCCCGAGCATGGCCAAACAGATAACTACCCGCAGTACGTTGGGCGCTGCCCAGCCGCTGTAGGCATGCATGTGGGCAGCCACGATGAGCATGCCCAGTGAGATGATGCCCAACACTCCGCTGCACAGACCGTCCATCCCATCGATGAGATTGGTCGCGTTGCACGCCGCCACCACCAGCAAAATCGTGACCGGGACGGAATAAATCAAGGTGATCCAGTCCGACAGTTCGATGTGGGCCAGGGTGCTGATGACCCGGACCAACTCGTCGCCCAGCCCGCAGGCGATCAGCAGGATGGCGACGGCGACGTTGCCGGCCACCTTGACCACCGGGCGCATGAACCGCAGATCATCCGCCAGCCCGAGCAGCATGGTGAGCAGACCAGCCAGCAGGATCCCTGCGGTCATCCAGCCGAGCATCTTGGGCTCGGACGGATCGATGTCAGCCTGGCTCCCATCCAGGCCGAACATCCGCATGGCCAAGCCTATGCCTGCGGCCCAGCCGATGAAGATGGCCACGCCGCCCAGGTAGGGGATCGGCTTCTTGTGTGTCTTAAGAAACGTGTCCGGTTGGTCCGTGACTCCCCATCGGCAGGCAAGTCGCCGGCAGATCGGCGTGGCGATGAGGGAGGCGGCGAAGGACACAACCAGGATCGGCCAATACGCGCTCAGGAGTTCGCCTTGGCTCAAGCGAGGTTCGATCAAGTCACAGCTCCGCCTGGGGATGGTCCGTTCCATCCCGGAATGGGTATTCCAGGGGGACGGTCCGATCGGACAACCGCGGCGGGATTCGTCCCGGTTCTTGCCTTCATCATCGCATCGCGCCGACATCGACGGCGGTCGCATCAGTCGATTGGATCGGGACCGAATCGCATCGATCGAGCTCGACCATCAGATCGGCGATGATCGCATCGGCTACCAGCAAGCCGCGACGCGTAAGCCGAATGCTATCGGCCGTGATGGTCACCAGCCCCTCTCGTTCCATACGGGCCAGGGGCTCCGCCAGGACATGCCGCGGATCCACGCCGGTGTGCTGCACGAACCGGTCGATGTGGATTCCGTCGGTCATTCGCAGTTGCAGCATGATGGTTTCACCGGCTCGCGCCGTCGCATCGAGCCGTTCGGTCTCAGCCACCGCTTCACCTGCGCGTCCGATGCGGTCGGTGTACTCCCGAATGGACGAGATGTTCTTGTAGCGCGTCCCGTCGCGATAGCCCGCTGCGGACGGACCCACGCCGATGTAGGGTTCGTTGAGCCAGTAAATCAGGTTGTGTTGGCAGCGCTGCCCGGGCTGGGCGAAGTTGCTGATCTCGTACTGCTCGTATCCTGCGGCGGCCAGCCGATCGATGGCATGCAGGTACATATCCGCTTCAAGCCCCTCATCGCACGGCTTGACCTCCCCACGGCGACGCATGGCGTCCAATCGGGTTCCCGGCTCATAGGTGAGCCCGTAGCACGCCAAGTGATCGACACCGAGGTCCAGGGCGCGGGATAGCGACGTGTCCCAGGTCGCCATCGTCTGTCCCCCGATCCCGAAGATGAGATCCAGATTGATTCGTTTGATGCCGTACCTACGGGCCAACGCGACGGCGGGGGCGATCTCTTCCGGACTATGGTCACGTTCCAGCCACAGCAGCTCCGACGGGAGAAACGATTGTCCGCCGAGCGACAGCCGATTCATGCCGGCCTCAACCAGGATTTCGAGCCGCTGCGAATCGACCGTACCCGGGTTGGCTTCCACGGTGAACTCCAGGCACCGATGATCCTGTACCACCTCGCCCATCGCCGCCATGATGAATCTGAACGTCGGCAGCGGCAGGGTGGTGGGCGTTCCGCCGCCCATGAACACCGTCTCGATCCGATCGGTGCAGGCACGCACTCGCCCGCGAAGCTCGGTCACCAGGGCTTCGACCAGCGGCCCGACGTCGCGCCCGGCGATCTCGACGGAGTAGAAATCGCAGTATCCGCACTTGCTGACGCAGTAAGGGATATGCACGTACAGGCCGCATCGAGCCACGAAACCACCTCCAATACCCCATGGGTATACGGTGGCAGCCCGGATTTGGGAAACTGGGGGGATGAACCCCCGGCCACCGTCCAGGCCCGCAGCCGTGGCGAGCCGCCGGGTTGAGAAAACGCCGATCTGCGGAGAGCCCATACCCTAAGCAGTACCGCGAGCGTGAGCGAGCGGCCCTCGGCGGACCAGGATCCTTCTCTGCCACTACCCTGGGCCGCTCCCTGACGGTCGCGGTACTGACGGCGATGGATTGATCCGCCCTGGAGGGGTTCGGTGTGCGGATTTGAAGGTCCAGGTCGGGTCCGCTATAGTATTGGTGGAACTGAGCAGCGTGCGTTTCGGCCCACGGGTGCCGGCGGGCGCAGGATGGGAGCCGTCAGGCTCGATCGAGGAGTCAGCATGGACATATCGCTGGTTGTCTTTCGCGAAGGCGGCGAACGTCGGGACTTCGCCCTCCCCGAGGGCAGAACCCTGATCGGCCGACAGGATGACTGCGACATTCGGATTCCGCTTGCTGAGGTCTCGCGTCACCACGCCGAAGTGACGGTCAAGGGTGACGTGGTCATGCTCAACGACCTGGACAGCGCCAACGGCACCTACGTTAACGGCCAACGAATCAAGGCCGAACGCGAGTTGAAAAGCGGCGACCGCCTGCAAATCGGGCCGTTGGACTTCGAGGTCCAACTGATAGTTGGCGTGGGTGGAAAGAAGAAGCCCAAGGTCCACAGCGTTCAGGAAGCCGTCGCTCGAACGGTCGAAGCGTCCAACGACGACGCCGTGTCGCTCGCTCGAAAACGGGTAAGGCTGTTCCTATCATCAACGCGTTTCGATCGCTTACCGGCTCGCGAAAATCCCCAGGTGGACTTGGGTCAAGATGGATGCTCCACGCCCACCGGCCCGGCGCGTTCGCCGTCTGCGTGTTTATCGGTAGCTAGGCGTTCCCGATCCACGAAGGCGTGGCCCGCCGGCTGGCCCCGGATCGAGTCCCCCCCC
>JADFPW010000066.1 GCA_022562105.1 Planctomycetota bacterium | reverse complement strand
TACTGTAGGTTCCATGCGGAGCCCTCCCCCAAGAAATCCGCCGCCAATCGTGTGCTGTTGTCTACATGCCAGGCCACCCTCGTTCTCGGACAATGGTAGACGCCCGCACGGTGCACTAATACTCACCGCTAGGGCCGGGAGTCGGGGAGCGCTCCCCACCGCCCGTAGCGTAATTCTAGCACGCCATGTGCGCGTCGCTCCGCCGGCGGAGCGAACGCGACGAGATGCTAACGCCAGAATTAGCGCGTGTAAAAGACAGGCATTTGCATAGCAAGGAGAGGGGTACAGTGGAAGAAACAGGATGTGGTCAAGCAGTCGAACTTCTCAACACCGTCTTTTCGTCCGGCCTGATATTCAACGACGGCCACGAACTGCGGGCCCGGCTCGAAGCCGGCGATGACATCGCGCAGATCGTCGAAGATCTGAACAATGAGTTTGGCAATCCCAGGATGGGCACGCGAGTCCTGCGCATCATGCGGAATTGGCCGCCGCTCCACCTGGAATTCGTGACAGAGACCGTCGCCTGGGCACTGAGCAAGCTGGACACCGCCGACCGGGTGATGATCAGCTGGAAAGGAGACGCCGAGCACGACGAGACGGTGACGAAGGTAGAGCTACGAGATCACACCCTCCTGATCGAGTTCGCGCACCTCTTTGCTTCGAGGCGTCGTCCCCCGGCGTAGCGGTCTTTCTCTCAGCCGATCCCCTCGAGTCTGGGACCGCGTTTATGTCGCCAGCGACAGACGCCGTTGGTGCTGCGCCGCTGGCATCGCCGGCCACGAGTGGACGGTCGCTGAAATCGTGTGTTTGCCCGCAGCCCGCAAATTTCTTACAGACGTCAAACTAACTCATCATCCGATGCCCCCGGCCTCAACACCGTGCTATACTGCACCGTAAGGCAAGGACTCCTCCCCGCAAGCATCTCCCCGCCCTCGAAAGAGGGATGTCTGAAAGCCCAGCCTCGGCCCCGCCCAACACCGCTGCGCATGGTGCTGCTTGGCCTGCTCAGCAGGATTCCCAACAGCGGCTACGGACTCTACCGCTTGCTTGAGCGGGAACTGAGCCACATCTGGAGTGCCCGCCTGCAGCATGTCTATAGTGATCTAAGCCGGCTCGTTGACGAAGGTCTTGTGGCGTTCGAGACGATCGACCGGCAGAGCAGGCCCGCGAAAAAGATCTACTCACTCACCCGGGCGGGAACGGCGGCTTTGGACGCATGGTTGCGAAAGGGCAGCCTGGCGGAGGCTACGAAGGACGACCTGCTCGCTCGCCTGTACTGCCTGGAGCGCGGGCCGAAGGTGTTGATCGGTCAGCTGGAACATCGCCGGCAGGCGTGCGAGGCCGAGGGCTTGCCCATCGCCATTTGACCGGACTCTGAGGCGGTCCTATAGTAGTAGCGGAGTGCCTGGGAAGGCTGTCTACGTAGATATTCAGGCTCATTACGTTCGTCATTATTCGTCGCATTTTCTCAGCCTTCCCATATCGCCACCGGCCGCGCCTCATGGTTCTGCGGTGTCTTGCGCTGTGATCGGATCGCCACCCCACGTTCGTGGCCTGTAGGGCAAGTTCGGGGTGTTCGGGCTCTGATCGCATCGCCTGATGCCTGTTGCATGCCGTGGGGGCCGGGCCAAAGCCAGGCGGCGGCGTTCACCTAGATGTCGAAGTCGGCGGCGAGCGATGACTCGCCCCGCAAGATCGCGGCGTGGGGTCTCCTCAGCCTGCGTGCCTGGAGAGTGATGTGTTCGTTCCGCTGGCGACGCCGTCGGTGAGGCTGGCAAAAGCATGAGCTTGTCGATCCCCAATTATCGCATCCTCGAGAAGCTGGGCACCGGGGCTTCGAGCACCCTGTTCCACATCAGCTCCCTTCAGGGCTACAAGCACTACACGGTCAAGTACATCAAGGTGCATACCCCCGAGGACATGAAGTTCCTCGATCAGCTCAAGGACGAGCACACCACGGGCACCTCGGTTGATCATCCGATCGTCCGCAGGGTGTTCGAGCTTCGCTACGTGCGGCGTCGCCTCCGGATCCAGGCGGCCTTGCTCTTCATGGAGTACGTCGAAGGAATGGCCATGAACTCCTCGGACTACGCCTATCCGATGGTCGACACGCTCGAGTTCTTCGCCCGGGCGGCTGAGGGAATCGGGGCCATTCACGAGGCTGGCTTCGTTCATGCGGACCTCAAGCCGGGCAACCTGCTGATCACGCCACAACACCGGGTCAAGGTGATCGACCTGGGTCAGAGCTGCCCGATCAACACCGCCAAGTCGCGGGTGCAGGGCACGATTCACTACATGGCTCCCGAGCAGGCGGCGTGCAAGGTCGTGGACGCCCGCACGGACGTCTTCGGCCTGGGAGCGACGCTCTATCGCGTCGTGACCGGGGCGACCATCGCCACGGAAATGAATCGTAGTCTCGGCGTCCATGCTCCCGGCCTGCTCGGCATGCGAATGGACGAGTTGGAAACGGCTCACGAGGTCGATCTGCCACAGAGCGTCGAGCGCTTGATCGCCGAATGTTGCGCCAAGGACCCAGCGGACCGCCCCAAAGACATGGCCGAGTTCGCCGAACATGCCCGCATGGCCCGGGCCATCCTCCTGACCCGGGGCAACGCCGCCGCCAACCAGGCCACCTTCGCCTCGGACCCGACCACACCCACCTAGTACTACAACGCTACATCTCGGACCAATGACATCGGATCAGGTTGCTCAAGCTGAAGCCTTGGGCCTGTAATCGTTGTACCGTTCGCTTGCGATGGCTGCGCCGCGCTTGGGCGCTGCGCTCCTGCGTTATGGCCAATTGCGCGGCAATCGATGCGGTACGCTTCCGCGAGCAGCCGCCGCCGTGGAACCAAAAACCCACCAGCACCCGTGTGGCCGTCCACACCTGACCAACCGTCAATCCCGCAACGTTGTTTTTGACGCTGGCAATACTCGGCCGGGAACAAATGGCTCACGCAGGTCAGCAACAAGTGTCGGCACAACGAGCCATAACGCCGAACCTCAAAATGGTCCAGGCCCAACTCGCCTTTGCTGTCGAGGTATAACCGAAAGTTGTGGATGACGGGATGAAAAAGGCGGCGTACCCTCGGTGTGCATTCTTGGCACCGAAACCGCCCACACGGGCAGAGGAGTACGCCTGATGAACGAGACTATCGTGCAGGGGCCGGTGGTGCCAGCCACAACGTCACAGGATGTGTTGACCGAGATTCTCCGTGACGGCGCCCAGCAACTGCTGGGCCAGGCGATCGAGGCCGAGGTCCAGGGCTGGCTGGAATCGCACGAACACCTGCTCGACGAGAAGGGCCATCGCCAGGTGGTGGGCAACGGCCGCCTGCCCACGCGTACCATCGTCACCGGCGTGGGGCCGGTCGAGGTCAGCCAACGCCGCGTCCACGATCGCCGGATCGTCGGAGTCAGCGACCACGGCGAACCCATCGACGTGAACGGACGGACCGTTGAACGCTTCGGTTCGAAGATCCTGCCGCCGTACCTGCGAAAGACGAAGAGCATCGAGGAGTTGATCCCCTGGCTCTACCTGAAAGGCGTGAGCACCGGCGATTTCACCGGGGCGTTGCAGGCTTTGCTGGGCAAAGACTCGCCCGGGCTGTCGGCGGCCACGATCTCCCGCTTGGTCGGCACCTGGCAGAAGGACTACCAAGCTTGGAACACACGATCCTTGGAAGCCAAGCAGTATGTGTACATCTGGGTCGACGGCGTGCACTTCAACATCCGCCTTCAAGAAGATCGCTCATGCATCCTGGTGCTCATGGGGCCCACGGCCGAGGGGAAGAAAGAGCTGATCGTCGTGGCTGACGAGTTGCGCGAGTCAAAGCTGATGGCCACGCGCTGCACTAACGCCGACTGCGCCGAGAAGAACCTCTGGCTGCCCCCGCGTACCGAATGCCCCGACTGCTGGCATGAGACGGAATGGGTCGAAGCACCGCCGGTGGGCACCATCTACACCCACTCGGTCGTCAAATACCCCGGTGCCTCCTTCCGCCTGCCTGACGGCACGCCATTGATCAGCATCGAGATTGAGGGCGTTTGCACCAAGCTGATGAGCTGGCTCAAGGAAGGCCAACCGGACTTCGGCATGAAGGTCGAAGCCGTCTTCAACACGGAGAACCCCACGAACACCATCCTCGACTTAGCCTGGATCCCAGCCTAGGGCGTGGCTCGGTGACTTGTGCCACTGCGCTCGAGCAGTGCCCGGAGAGAGCACTGCTCGAGCCCAGTGGCACTGGGCACGAGTGGACTTGAAGATCTCTCAAACGAGTCGTCCGAGCCCAGGGATGGGATTCCCCGGGCTCGGGTTGCGTCGTGGAGGAGGTTTTCAATCCGTCACCGGGTTTTCACTGGGTCAATTCGGTAGCACTGGCCGGCCAGATTCACCAACACGGATTCATCAAACACGAGATACTGTGACATCTGCCGGCCATGTGATGAAGCCAGCTCAAAGTACCGATCGCTGAATTGCACGAGGCGAATGGCGCTCTTTTCCTGCTCTTCGGTCACCGTGGAGTCGATCCAGCAACCCGCCCGATCGTAGAACGTCTTTTGACCAACGTTCTGTATGGCGCTGACCTTCTTGACTTCGTCGTCAAACCCCAGATAGCCCAGACTGCCCATCGCTGGAGCGGCGGCCGCGTTTTGCAGGCTGCTCTTGGCTGCGCGCTGGGCAAAGCCCCCTTTGCCACTGACCTCCGCCAATCGCGTGAGGTTGACGCCGCACGTAACGGAGTTGGCGGCCAGGTCGCGAATATCGGTCTGATCATCCGCCAGGAACGAGGTATACGGCGTGAGCACACCGTGCTTGGTCGATAGCGCCACCAGCTCCGCGACCAGTTCGTCGTTGTGACCGACGAGATCCAGCTGGTCGATGATTTCGCCGATTCGCCGTACCGCCCACAACTTCTCGATGAACCCGTAGCTCTCGTCTCGACTGAACGACACCAGCTCAGACGTAGCGTCAAAGCGGAGCGTGTCGGAGCCCGACTTGCCGGCGATGGTGACCTTCACCAACCCGGTCTTGCGATACCGCCCCACCACGACCAACTGCTCGCCCTCGAACAGGTCGTAGTTTTCCTTCGGATACGTCCGATCGATCGGTCGCCCGTCCTCCGTCTTGATTGAATCGAACGCGTAGTCGATGGTCACGCCCGTCAGCACCGGTGAGCCGATGCGGTTGTACAAGCGGCTGACGTGGGCTTCGATGTTCTCGTCCGGTCGGACGTATTCGCTCTTGCCGAAGTTCGATCGCGACAACTTGTCCAGCAAGCGACTGTTTACATCGTACCCCACACCGAAGTTGAACATCCGCGCCCGAACCTTGTTGCTCGCCCGTGCGTTGGCCACGATCTTCGCTTCGCTGGTCTCGCCGGCCGTGGGCAAACCATCCGTCAGGAAGATGATATAGGTCGGCTGATCGTTGTCCTTGAGCTGCTCCAACGCCACCCGCAGGGCTTCGTCGATGTTCGTACTCCCGCCCGCATGGATGCCCTCCACGAAACCTATTCCCGACGCCCGACTCTGGTCATCAAACCGCTGCAACTCTGGCCGGAAACTCTCCACCGCACTGTCGTAGGCGATGATGTTGAAGAGATCGCCCTCGCGCAGGTTGTTCAGCACGAACTTGAGTCCGCCCTTGGCTTGCTCAATCTTCTCACCGCTCATGCTGCCCGAGCGATCCAATACAAACACCACCGTTTTGGCCGGTGGACGCTCGTCCTTGGCGGTAACCTCGGGGGCAGCCAGCAGTAGGAAGTAACCATCGTCGTTGCGATCCGGCCGATAGCTCAACAGGCTCATCCCCACCGGCCCCGCCTCCGCATCGTAGAACAGCCGAAAATCCTGCGTCGGGATTTCGTTCTTGGTGACCATGTGTATGGTGGCGTGTCGATCGTTGGTCCGCTTGACCTCGATCGAGTGGCTGGGGCTGTAGATGTTCTTGATGGGGGCGGTGCTTTCGATGGTCACGCTGATGCGCACGTCCTCCGGCGGGTGCGACGTGTATTTCGCCGTGCTGAGCGGCACCAGCAGTTCGGTCAGACCGTGATCCTTGCGACAGATTTGGGCGTATCGCAGCGAGACCGTGCGTTTCGCTCCCGGGGGGATGGGGAAGACGCTGGTCTTGAACAAACCCATCCCCATCCACTCCAGCAACGCCGGATCCCGATTCTTGCGCACCGTCTCCTCGTAGAACTTCCGGGCCGCCTCAGCATCGAGCAGTTGAGCGGGGTATTCCTTGCCATCGACCATCAGCGTCATCCGATCGATCGCCCCATCGTAGGGCAGCGGAAACACGAATGCCGCTTCGATCTGTCGCCGGCCGGTATTGACGAACGACTGGGAGACCTGAACCTGAGCCACCTGATCCACCAGCCGCACGTCGACGGACAACTCGGAGATCTTGTACCCCTCGACCGGCGGCCTATCGGGCCGTATCGACGGACGAGGTAGCCGAACGTGATGGGCCGGGTCGATCACCACCAACATCCCCTGGCCCAACCCGGTCGTGGACCCCATGCTCAGCATGAACAACCCCACGAGATACCCGATTCGTTTCATAGCAGGATCCTCCGCAACAGTGACGAGACTAGCCATAACTCCACGATCCACCGGCTCCAAGCCGACCCGATCCGGCTGGACGTTTCGAGTGGACCAGCCGCATCAGCCTAGACGGCGTCCGCGTCCGACGCACACCCAGCTACAGGAATGGACGCACGGATCGCCCAGATGTTCGTCACCAGTTCGTAACGAAATGTATTCGCCCCTCAACTCCGGACTCGGTAGGGTCTTTCCAGATACGATCGCGGACCCGCCCGGCAGCCAGACACGCCCCGTGGTAGGGACACGCACCTAGGCGGCGGACACGATGAACACCTAGGTCAGTGAACGACGGGTGGTTAGATGACGCGGCGGGTCACGATGCGATCGCTTGTGAAACTACGCCGCCCAGGACTCGAACCTGGGACCCGCTGATTAAGAATCAGCTGCTCTGCCAACTGAGCTAGCGGCGTTTGTGGCTCCTGCCGGAGACAAGTCATAACGCGATCGCCGAGGAGGTCAAGACGCTACCCTGCTCGCGCCAGGCGGCTCGGGGCGCGGCACGCCAAAGGTGCCGTGGTGCAGGTCGAAGCCTCGCCGCTGGGGCCGTTACGAAATCGTTACCGGGCGTGCACCTCCAGAGGCAGCGTGCTCCGGCTGCGTGCAGAGGCCACCGAGCCCATACTCAACTTGCGGCCCCATGTCAGACGAAGGAGCGAGAGGCGACCCGCGACCCGATCGTGTGCTGTCCGCTTCGCTTCCCGATGGTCGAGGGGTAGAATAGATAACCGAGCGGGCGGCTGCTTTTGGGCGTCCGGGTCGCCCGAGGTGCTGGGATCGTGTTGGTGAGTCGGCATGTCAGTCGGCCTATGGGAGCATGCATCGAAATCTCGGTTGGGGGTGTGACAAATCAGATGGCGTCGAGGCAGGTCTTGAAGAAGAAGCGCGTTCTGGTCGTCGAGGATGAGTTTGCCATCCGGCGCGGCGTCGTGGATGCCCTGACGCTGTCGGGATATGACGTGGTCGAGGCCGCCGACGGGGAGGAGGGACTGCGCCAGGGTCGCAGCGCCGAAGTTGACCTCGTCTTGCTCGATCTGCTAATGCCCAAGCTGGACGGTCTGCAGGTGTTGTCCGAATTGCGCAAGACCCACCCGGCCCTTCCGATCATCATACTGACCGCTCGGGGAAGCGAAGAGGATCGGGTACGAGGCCTGCGCGGCGGAGCGGACGACTACGTGGTCAAGCCGTTTTCCGCCCGGGAGTTGCTGGCCCGAGTCGAGGCGGTTTTGCGTCGCACGCCCGGTCGCCCGGAGCGCATGCCCTCACTAGAGGGACCAACGGGCACCGTCGACCTACAGCGCCGGGAAGTCGTGGATCGCAGCGGCCAGCGGAAGAGCCTCTCTGAAATGGAGGCCAACATCCTGCAGTACCTGGCCGCCCATCAGGAGCGAGCCGTCTCGCGCGACGAGTTGCTCACCTCGGTCTGGGGCATCACCGGCGGATCAGGCGATACGCGAGCTATCGACATGCACATCACACGCCTTCGTGGCAAATTAGCCAACGGGGACACGTCGGCCGAATGGATAGTCACCGTGCGTGGTCAAGGCTACATGCTGTCAGCCAACGTGACCGTGGGAACCGAGGCGATCGAATGAGACTACCGCAACGTAGTGTCTGGCTATCCGTAGCGGGGTTTGCTCTTGTGGCCGCGGTGGTACTCGGTGGGCTCACCTGGGCCACCGTCGCGTCGCTGGGATGGGAGCACGCCAGGGCGGAGACCCAGAGCCTGGCCTCTCGTCAGCGCGAGTTCAAGTTTGTCTCGACGATTGTGGATAGTTACGTCGAGGGACGGCTAGGGCTAGGTCACGAGGGACGGCGCCGCTACAAGGAATACAATGCGACCTATTGCGCTGAGCCACACGACGGGACGGACCCTCTGGAACTATGTGCCGTCCTCGTCGAATCCCCGATATTGCACGACGAGCTTCCGGATTCGATTCGGCTGCACTTCCAGGTGTCGCTCCGGGATGGATGGCAGTCTCCGCAACTCCTGCATTCCACCTCGAGGGAGGCCAGAAGGTGGCGGGACCGTCTCGCGTCATCATTGACCATGGACGACCTGTCGCGTCAGCTGGCTGACGGCGAGTGGTTCTCCAACTGGATCGGATCGGAAGAGCTACCCGCCACGATGGGGGCGGCGCCCGATGAGACCGACAACTTCTCGCCGCTGCGCCGGCTGGCCGCCCAGCTCTATTCCCCACCCGAAACCTGCGAGCCGGCGCTAGTGGTGAATGGAGAACTCCTCAGCGCGTCAGACGAGGGCAATGGACCGCTGGCCGCCGACGGCGATCTGGTCACGGTCCACGATTTGGTGCCCATCTGGCTTGATTTGGGGTCCACCGCTCCGCGCGAGTTGGCCTACGTGCGGCGCGTCGATGTCGGCGACGATCTTGTCTACCAGGGATTTGTGGTGGATTGGGAAAAGCTGTCGGCGTCTCTGCTTCCTCCGATCCATGAACTCTATCCCCAAGCCAGCCTGATCCCGGTTACCGACCCGGGAATCGGAACCATGGATTCCATGTTGCTCACACTGCCGGTGGCGTTGGATCTGTATGGCGATTCCCTCGTCGCCTCGGCGAGCCGGTGGTCGGTTTTGCGCACGCCTCTGGCATTGGCCTGGGGCGCCGCCCTGATCGTGCTGACCATCGTGGGGTTCGGGATGCGCAGCTTACTTTCGTTTGCCCAGCGCAGTTCACAATTCGGCTACGCCGTCACCCACGAGTTGCGAACACCCTTGACCACCCTGCGCCTCTACTCCGACATGCTCGCCGGCGGCGTGATACAGGATGAGCAGAAGCGCAACGAGTACATCCAGACCATGGATCGGGAAACGCAACGGCTGGTCGGTTTGGTCAACGACGTGCTCGAGTTCGCCCGTCTCGAGAAACACGACGTGCAACTGGACCGACGCCCCATCTCGCTGGGCGAGTTGGCCGAGATCGCACGCCAGCGCCTCGAACCTCGTTGTCAGCAGGCCGGCCAGAAGCTCACCTTCGACGTCAACGGTCTGGGTGATGCACAGGTGGATACGGATCGCCAACTCCTGCTGCAGATCCTCGACATCCTGGTGGACAACGCGTGCAAGTACGGGGGTTCGTCGGGCCCGTCAGCCATCGAGATTCGCACGGTGCGCCTCCCCAATGGCCGAGTCGCCCTGGAGGTGCAGGACGATGGCCCCGGAATCCCTCGCAAGAACCGACGCACCATCTTCCGCCCGTTCCGGCGAGGTTGCTCGATCGACTCGCAGCAAGCCAGCGGCATCGGGCTCGGGTTGGCATTGGCCAAACGTTGGGCACGCCTGCTGGACGGACACCTCGAACTCGTAACCCCCAGCCCCAGCCCCAGCCGGGGCGGGGCCTGTTTTCGATTCACCTTTCCTAAGTGACCTCACCGGATGCGCGGGGGCGGCAGGGGATCCATCCGCCAACCGACCACACCCACTGCACCGGCGATCGACCCCCGCCGCGTGCCACTGGTGGCTTGTCCACCAGTGTTTCTGTACCCGCGTCGCCGTCCCTTCACGGCGATGTCCGTCGCGGTGCGACATCGTCCCCACAACGCCGCGCTTGTACAACGCCTGCGGAACCACGGCGACGTTCAACGACACCATCGCCTATCTCGAACAGATGGACGCCCTGATCGCCACGGACAGCTTTCTCATGCATCTGGGTGGGGCGCTGGAAATCCCAACCGTTGCGCTGATGAGCACGGTTCCCGCCCGCTTACGGTGCAGCCGATATCCGTCGATCACGCCGCTCGAACCCGATTTTCCCTGCGCCCCGTGCATGATGACTACCGAAGAACGCTGCCCCGAGGGATTCGACGATTGTCACGCCTTGCGCTCCCCGTCGATGCGTCCAGCCCGCGTGTTTCGTACGCTGGAGCGCATTTTGCTACCGACCGCCGCTCCCGCAAGGTAGTCGATGCCCGACCGCCCGTTGGGCGCCTCCAAGCCCATGAATCGCAATCCACGGGTCCGACACGCCCGACCACGGTGCAGTAGCCTATTCAGTGCTCAATAGTAGCAGGGGCCGAATCGGGCGAGGACGAAACCGACATCCAGCGGATCGACCAGTCCGTCGCCGTTCTGGTCGGCGATGTCACAGTCCGGATCACCGGTGCCCACGTCACAGCCGAAGCGGGCAAGCACGAATCCCGCGTCGAGCGGATCGACGATCCCGTCGCCGTTGACGTCACCCTCGCAGGTTAGCTCTTCGCACTCATCGGGCACGAAGTTCAGGTTCTCGTCCGAGCTGATGCCGTCGATCAGATCGCACGCGTCGTTCGACAGGTTGAGGTTGCAATCAGGCCCGGTGACACCGACATACACGTACGCGGCGCCTGCGTCCCCAGCAGGCATATCATGATACGGTGAACCGATGATGGCGGTGCTTCCATCAATACCCACGCCGTGGCCAAAGAAGTCCAAGTCGCCGCCGTCGGACGGGAAAATCTTCTGCACGCCCACCCACTCGGAACCGGTGAAGCTATACACGTAAGCTGCGCCGGATTGAACGCCGTTGATGCTGAATCCCGGCGCGGCAATGATTGCCAAATCCCCATCCATCGCGATGCCGAAGCCCCAGTTGTTGCCGTTCCCCTCATGATCTACCGGTTGCAGCGTCTGGATCTGTATCCACGATTGGCCATCATTACGGAAGGCGTAAACGGGCAAACTGTAATCGCTATTGAGAAAGTACGCGGCAAGCAGTAGATCGCCCTGCATCGCCAAGGAGGCCCCCAGGCTTAACGTGAAACCCTCACCCATAAGTTTCTGCACTTCCGTCCACACCCCGTCGATAAGCTCGAAGATGAACACGGCTCCCGCGAATGATCCGAGTTCATCATCCCCCGGGGCACCCACCGCGATGACATCGCCCGAAATCGCCACGCAAAAACCAAACTGGTCCCATGCTGCTTGACTGCTCGAGGTCAGCCGTTGCTCCTCGACCCACACTCCGTCAAGATACCGAAACACGTAGGCACCACCCGAAGCCGTTCCGTTGAGGCTGCTCCATGGTGCACCGATAACCGCCACGTCGTCGCCCAAAGCGTTAAACCAGCCAAAGTACCCACCATCATCGGACGGAACGAGTTTCTGTTCCTCGACCCAACCCTGTTCCGAAAGGCGAAACACGTAGGACGCTCCGACACCTCCGTTGTCGCCCTCTGCCCCGACGAGAATGACATCGTCACTCATGACTAGATGTGTTCCGAATGCGCTAGTCGCGTCGCTGCCGATCAGTGTTTGACATTGCACCCATTCCTTCCCGTCAAACTCGAGCGCGGCCACCGAGCCGGTGCCTCCATCGTAGTCGTCGCCCATGGAAGTCACCACGGCGCGATGCCCAACGATGTCCACCCAGTGTCCATAAAAGTCGCCTACCTCGACATCGCTTGAGACGAGCTTGCGTTCCAGCTCGCAGAACTCCTCGCATTCGTCGGGAATGTTGTTGCCATCCACGTCCAAACTCAGCCCCGCTCGAATATCGCACACGTCGATGGCCTCGTTGGCGTTGCAGTCGGCCATGGGTAGGCCGAGTTCAAAGATATGGACGGCCCCGGCATCATCTTCGGATTCCGTGTCTTGGCGGTCGGCTCCGACGATAGCGAAGTCGTCCGTCAGCGCGACTGAACTCCCAAACCAATCGGAATCGAGTGGTTCAAGAAGTTGCTCCTCGCCCCAATCCGCGTCCACAAGTTGAAATACGTAGGTTCGGCCAGACGATGAATCACTCGCTTCAGCCACCACCGCCCGACCTCCGAGAACGGCCAGGGAAGACCCGAATTCGTCGTTGTTGCTCGTCTGAGAGCCGAAAAGGACGGAATATTGGGTCCATTGGCTCCCTTCGTATTCGAGGACGTAGACGGCGCCGGCATCGCTTGCCAAATCGTCCTCTCCGGGCGATCCGATCATGATGATGTCCATATCGATGGCTACCGCAGCGCCGAATTGATCCCAGATCGTGGGTTCTGGGGCGCTCAACCGCTGCTCCTGGACCCAGGCGGCCCCGTCCAAGCGGAAGACATAAGCAGCCCCCGTAGAGTAGTCCGTTCCTTCGGACTCGTATTCCGCGCCGATCACGACGACGTCGTCATACGCGGCGACCGACCCTCCGAAGCCCCAGGGGACATTCTGCGAATCAGGAATCAGGGTCTGTTGCTCTATCCAGGATTCGCCGTCGTGTCCGAAGACGCGCACGACCTGTTGGCCTGGGACGCCGACCAGGACCGTTTCGCCCACGATTGCTACTGCGGTGCCCAGCCCATCAGTTTCCGCTCCGTCATGTGCTTGGAAGAGTTTCTGCTCCTGAATCCACGACGAGCCGTCGTAACGGAAGATGTAAGCCGAGCCCCAACCATCAACATCGAGCGGCGCCCCGACCACCAGCAAGTCGCCGACCAAGGCAACGGCCGTCCCAAACGCGTCGCCACTGTGGCCGTTAGAACCGGCGATCTTCGCGGTCTCGATCCACTGCGTGCCATCGAGTTCAAAAACGCGGACGGATCCCTCGGAATCGTCGTTGGGCGCTCCGACGGCGAGTCGATCCCCGTCCGCAGCAAGAGAGTGGCCGAACTCGTCGTCCTCCGCGGGATCAGAGGCGTTCAGGACGGCGGCGATGTCGCATCGAGGCCACTCCTGTGCGTAGGTCGAGGTGTGGGATAGCCAGCAGGCAAAAACTGCGAGGGCGATGCGAAGTGGTGCAAGGGGTCGGGCCATCGGTTTCTCTCGGATCGGACCTAAGAACCTGCCGCCTTCAACCACTCCAGGCTAACCGATGGATCGACCGAAGTCAAACGCCCGCCCGCCGCCGGTCGGCCGCGAGCGGGCGTCATAATCATACAATCACACTATGGATCCGACAACGCTAGTCACAGGGGCCGAATCGGGCGAGGACGAAACCGACGTCCAGCGGATCGACCAGTCCGTCGCCGTTCTGGTCAGCGGCGTCGCAACTCGGATCGCCGCCACCGACCTCGCAGCCGAAGCGGGCCAGCACGAATCCCGAGTCGAGCGGATCGACGATACCATCGCCGTTGGCATCGCCCTCACAGTCTTCGCCTCCGCACAGGTACTCGAAGATCTCGAACGCATCGATGCCGGCCTCGACGATCGAGTTCCCACCTTCATCCGAGGCGACAAAGAGGATCCGGAACTGGTCGGTGATATCGACGAAGTCGGCGATGCGGAAGGTCTTGACGAACCAGCCGCCGTGGACCTCCCCGCCTGTCGGACCTACCACTTCGAGATCCACCCATGACATCCCGCCGTCATCGGACACTCTGACCACGAAGATGTCCGCCTCCGGAAAGTTGCCTGAGCTATTGGAATACCATCGAGCGTAGCTCACCTGCGGATCCGCCAGAGCGGTCAGATCATACTGGGCCGACCTCAGATTGGTCGCCCCCCCGGACACGTCTTCGAACGCCCCGTCTCCGGTAACGTAGCACTTTCCTGATCCGTCAAAGTCGGTCAACGGATCTCCGCGATCCCCGTTGCCGGCGGGAACGGCTCGCTCCCAGGCCCCGTTGAAGAGCTCGACATCACTCTCGACCGTCCAATCGGCATTCACCTCGAAGTCAAGGGCAACGACCACCTCCTGACCTTCTGCAGCTACAGCGAAGAATGCCGGGTTGGGCGCCCCCTCGGGATCATCGATCTGCGAGCCGCCCGTCGTCTCCACGCTGAAGTAGTAATCTAGGGTCTGCACGCAATCCAGCCCGGGAAGGGTGGCTTCGTATTCGTTGGGATTCCCCTCAGCCATCGCCACCGTCGTGAACTCGCCTCCGTCAATGCTGTAGCTCACCGTACCGGTTCCCGGAGCCGGATCGCCTGAAATACCCACAATATTCACCGCAATGATCGTCTCGGCGTTCGGAACCAGCAGATCCGGGCGACCGTTGGGATACTCGAAGCTCAGCAAGTTCAGCTCGGGGCAGTCGATGTTCCGACTGGCAAATGCGTCGCAGATGATGTCGAAGTTCGGTGTGCCGTTGTCGATGTCCGCATCGTCGTCATCGATGGTCAGCACCTCAATCGCCGTGACCGGATGGGCCGAATCGTTGCCCGATCCGCCGTTGGTGATCTCCATCCAGTCGGTGTACATCTGCTGGGTGAGGCTCAGGCCTGCTTCCTCACCCATGAGATCTCCGAGCCCCAGTCGGATTTGCCACCATACGCCCGAGAGCGTCTGGCCACACGTATGAATCGGACCGCTGCAGGGGTAGTTGATGACGTCCTCGGCAGTTCGCAGCGGACCTTGGCCCGGGCCAAAGAAGTCCTCGCCGGTGCCCGGATCATCGTACAGCATCGACGCGACGCTGTCCCCGATTCCCTCGCCGAACGAGCCATGGCTCAGATTGTGTTGCTCAACGATGAAGTGGCCGTACTCATGGGCGAT
>JADFPW010000065.1 GCA_022562105.1 Planctomycetota bacterium | reverse complement strand
ATACTTCGCGGAGTGCCGTTCTCACGGAATCCGTTGGGCAAGACCACCGCAGGGTGGCCCGTCAGGTTGGTCATCAGCAGGTTGTTGCCTCCAAACGTTGGCGACACGTACACGTCCACCGACGACATGACACCTTCCATCTCGCGCATGATTAGCGTGCGAATTCGATTGGCCCGGATGTACTCGACCGCGGGAATGAGCTGACCCTGGCGGAACACGTTAGGCCAGGCGTCCTTGACCTGCCGCACCAACTCATCATCCCGCCCGGTGCGGGTCAACTCGTCAAACGCGGTCGAGGCTTCCGCCGTCAGAATCAGAGCCAACGACTCGATCGGATACGTGTCCGGTAGCTTGATGGGAATCGGCTCAATGCCAACGCCGCCCAGGACGTCGAGCACGCGACGATCGGCCGCCAACGACTCGGCCACTCGCTCCCGCGCTTCGTCGTCTTCGATCTTCTCCAGGCGCCGCTCATCGAATAGCGACTCGACATACCCAACGCGTAGCGTGCGGAGACTGCGCGTCATCGGCCAGGAGAACGGACGATCCACCGCGTCGTGATCCAATCCATCGCGACCGTGAATGGCGCCGAAGACGAGGGCGCAGTCCTCAACCGATCGTGCAATCGGACCAATCTTGTCCATGCTCCACGATAACGCCATGCAACCGAATCGACTCACCCGACCGAAGGTCGGGCGTAACCCGGTCGCACCGCATTTTGTGCACGGCGAAACAATGCTCCCCCACGTCTCCGTGCCCAGGCTGAAACCCACCAACCCCGCCGCCGTCGCTGAAGCCGGACCCGCCGAGGAGCCGCTCGATCCCTGCTCCGGATTCCACGGGTTGCGAGTCTTCTCCCCGTACCACACGTCGCCCCAGGCCAACGCTCCGACCGCGAGCTTGGCCACCAACACCGCCCCGGCCTGCTCCAGCCGGTCCACAACCGTCGCCGTCTCGCTACGGACTTGTTGCTCGTACGGCTTGGCGCCCCAGGTGGTGCGCTGGCCGGCGACGGACAACAAGTCCTTGGCTCCCCACGGGATACCATGCAACGGACCGCGGTATCGACCGGCGGCGATCTCACGATCGGCCCGCTGGGCCTGGCGAAGCGCCTCCTCCTCCGTATAGCTAATCACACAATGCAGCAGCGGGTCGTAGCGACGCAAACGCTTCAGGTACAGCCGCGTCAACTCGACCGACGACACCTGACGCCTCCGCACCAGCGCCGCCAGCTCCGTCACCGGGGCAAAGGCCAGCACGTCGTCCGATCCGGGGCGCACCGGCGCCGCCGACTCCGTAGCCCGTACGCTGCCGGCCTCGTGGGGACCGTTGGAGCCCCGAGAATCCGCTGGGAAAAAGCTCAGCGCCGGTGGCACGCCGTTGTCCAGTGCGACTTCACGTAACCGCGCATAGTCCCCGACCGCTTCATTGACCCCCTCGAGCATCAAACGACGCTCGTCGTCATTGAATTGCACGCCCGCGATCCACTCAGCCTGACGGATCATTTCGTCCGTCACCACCGGCTGATCGTCGGACATAGTGGCCAATGCCCTCCCGAATACGCCGGCGCCCACGCCGAGCCCGGCCAGCAACTGCAAGACACGCCTCCGCGGCATGCCGGCTGCCGACGGCGATAGATCCGCAGCGTAATTCCGGTTCCCATTAACGCGCGTGGGTTCAGCCATGGGGCACTCCTATCGCCGGTGTGCTAGCGTAGTTTGTCACGCTGTTTGCTTCTTATCCGAGCCCCGACCGTGAGGGAGGGAGACGCAAGAACCGCTCCCTTACGGTCGCGGCTCGGTTAGCAAGAACAGCGGCAGTTATGAAAAACGACACTACCCGATTGGTCTGCCGCCGAGGAACTCGACCCGCTACGTCGCCTTGGCTGGCCGAACCTGACCTCGTCCGGGTCGCGGCGACGAGACCGCCGCATCTTTGGGTAGGCCTGTGGCGTCGTCGTACCGGTGGGCGCCCTTCTGCACACGTTGCTTCATCATGCGCCCGACGCGGAATCGAACGGTACGCTGAGGCCCGACCTCGACCGGCTCCAACGTCTTGGGGTTCTGAGCCGTCCGGGCGGCGCGAACCTTGGTCTCAAAGACGCCGAAGTCTCGAAACTCCAGACGATTCCCGTGCGCCAGCTCGGTGATGATGTTATCCAACAGCGCCTGGATCACCTCTTTGACCTCGACCCGCTTCAGCGATGTCTGATCGGAGATACGCAGGATCATTTCCTTCTTGCTGATGGTCGCCATCGCGAAGTCCCCTGTCCCGAACGACGCCACGGGAGTAGCGTCGTCCGCAATTCTAATCCACGCCGAGACGGTTCCATGCCTGCGGCTGCCCCCCGAAAGACAGCCGGCCACCAGAGGCGTTCAACGCCCCAATGGACGTAACCCATTATACGGCAAGGGGTTCCGGACGGCAAAAGCCCCGCCGGAGGGCAGAATGGCCGCCCTAGCGGTGGGATCGGCCGACTCGCGTCGAACGAAAGTACCGCCGGAATTGATCCCCCGAGTTGCGGCCGCCGTTCTGGTAGTCGTAAACCTGCTCGCGGTACTCCACGACTTCCCCAACCGACCAGCTCCGGAACGTGGAGGGCCAATCCGAGCGATGGACGATCTGGCTGGCTGACGGACGACCGGGAAGGTGATCGAAGAGCAGGGCGACGCGGGGAGCTTCCGACCGCAAACCATGGCGGATCGGAGGGCCACAACCGGAGAGCCCGGCCATGGCCAATAACAACGCCGCAAAACTGCGAAACCGCTTCATATTCCCCCACCACCTTCGTGACATCTCGGGACGAGCATAGCCCTGCCCTTAGTGAGGGCGGCACGCGATGTGCCACGCCGCCGCGAAGCGGCGTCTCCCGACGGGCTCCCTCGCCACCGCCGCCGCCCCAAGCGCTACCGCGTGGAATCCGCACCGGTCGCGTCTGGTAACACCGCCCGGCCCATCGTCCCACGGCGAACACCTCGCCGGGCAGCATCCACTGGACTCCGGTGAGCCAATCCGCAGCCCCGGCAGGCGACAGGCCCGTGTGCATCTTACCGATTTTGGCGATACGTTGCCTCAACGCAACCATTGTCGCGTTGCGAGTGCAACACAATCGAGCTAGGGAATTGGGTGTCCCAAGCCCACGGATCGCAATTCGTGGGAGCACAAACCACGCTGGGCGAGCGCCGGTGCTCCCCCGTATGTTGGAGGACAGGAAGACCATGAAGCTGACCTTGAAAGCGGGTGCCTATCGCGGTGGAGGTGTCATTCTCGGACTAGTGCCGGCCGGCCGAACGCCGAGCCAATTGCGCATCGGCGGCGTCGCCGTTCCCACGCTGACCGTGCCGGAGGTCGTGGGCGAGATCATCCATACCAAGGTGGGTGCCGCCGACCTGTTGCTGGTATCTGTGGGGCTAGCGTCAAAATGCACAACCGAGACCATTCGCCAGGCCGCCGGCATCGCCGCTGGCTGGATGCGAGCGCGATCGGTCAGCAAGGGGGGCTTGGATTGCAGCCCACTCGCCTCCCTGGGCATCGGCGGCGCAGTCGCCGCCGCGTGCGAGGGGCTGCTGCTCGGTGACTTCACCTTCGAGCGCTACAAGTCCAACCCGGGCAAGCGGAAGGATGCGCAGGTGGCCGTCCTCGTCGACCGCATCCGATCGGCTGATCGCCGGGCTCTAGCGGTCGCTACCGCAACTTGTGCAGGCACCAACCTCGCCCGGCAAGTGTCTCACGAGCCGCCCAATGAACTCACTCCGGTTAGCCTGGCCGCGGAAGCTCGCAAGCTCGCCGGCAAGTGGAAGTTGAAGTGTCGCGTGCTGACCGAAAGCCAGATGGCCCGACTGAAAATGGGCGGGATCTTGGCGGTTGGCAAGGGTAGCGCTGCACCGTCGCGGCTGATCATCCTGGAATATGGCGGACGATCCAGTGGTCCCCCCGTCGTCGTCATCGGCAAAGCGGTGACCTTCGATACCGGCGGCTATTCGCTAAAGAGCACCGACACCATTGTAGGGATGAAGTATGACAAATGCGGCGGAACCGCGGTGCTCGGGCTCATGCGGGCCGTTGGTGAACTCAAACCCAAGTGTCGCGTGATCGGCATCATCGCCGCCGCCGAGAACATGATCTCCGAGGCCGCCTACAGACCCGACGACATCGTCCGCATGATGTCCGGAAAAACCGTCGAGATCGTCAGCACCGACGCCGAGGGGCGCCTGGTGTTGGCCGACGCCCTGACCTACGCCCAACGCACCTACCGTCCCCGAGTCATGATCGATCTAGCCACCCTGACCGGCGGAATCGTCGTCGCCCTGGGGCGCGTCGCTGGGGGTTTGTTCTGCGAGGACGACGGTCTACGGGACGCCCTCCTCGAATCCGGCCAACGGACCCACGAACGCCTCTGGCCCATGCCGCTGTGGGAGGACTACGACCGGTTGGTCAAGGGCGATGACGCAGATCTGAAGAACTCGGGCGGGCGCTGGGGCCATCCGGTGATCGGCGGGGTTTTCCTGAAGTCGTTCGTGGACTCCAAGATTCCCTGGGCCCACCTGGACATCGCCGGCACCGCGAAGGTGGATGAGGCCAAGCCATATTGCCCAAAGGGGGCGACAGGTTTCGGCGTCCGCCTGCTGATGGACTACCTGATGGGCCTCTAGGATCCCCAGGACGGCTATAGGCGCCTGATATTGAGGCGCATTGGCGGGTTGACAGCGGGTGGCCCGATAGTACCCTACGCGGCGCATCGGCAAGGCGTGGTCCGGTGCAAGTGTTTCGTTCTCCAATAAGGAACTGTTCCGAAAGCGGCACGGATGCCGCGGGAGGTATTGCAGATGAGATTAGTTCAACGTCCCTGGTATGCCGTAGCAGCGGTCTGCGCGGTGTCAATCTTTGCCCAAGGCGTCGTGGCCGGATCGCCCGGAAGCGAGCCCTCAGCCGACAATCAGTCACCCAGATTCTCGCTCGACGGCGTCTATGCGCTGGCCAGCGAGCGAGCCGAATGGTCCAGCTTCCAGCCTGAGTCCTCAATAGAGGAAACTACAACGACGATGGACTACGGCGACGGCGGATGGGGCATCGACGGCCCGGTGTTCCTGCGTGCCGCCGATCCGGTGGAAGCTGGAGAGCTGGAGTTGAAGTTTGTGGGCCGCTATGGCGAGCCGTCCACTGGTGACGAAGACTGGCGGTTTGATTTCGTGGCCGAGTGGGGCTTTGCGGAGAACTGGGAGTTCATTTTTGAAGTTCCGGTGACGCTCGGCGATGGAAAAGTTCAGGGCAACGGCGACATCGAGGAGTTTGGCTTTCACACCAAGCTGTGGGATGAGGGCGATTGGATGCCTGCGTTCGCGGTGCGCAACTTGGTTCGGATCCCCACTGGATACAAGTCCAGCGGGATCGACTATCAACTTCGCGGACTGTTCACCAAGACCTGCGTGCCGTGTCAAGTTCGCTGGCATCTGAATCCGTGGATCAAGGCGGTCAACGGTCACAATGACGACGAGGCCCGCAACTTTATGTGGGGTACCGCCCTGGGCTTCGACTACCGCCTGAGCGACGACGTCAACTTCATCGCCGACTATCAGTACAACCGCGGCGTGGACGAGGGCGATGACGACGACCAACTGGTCGAGGTGGGCATCGACTGGTCGCTTTCCGAGACGCGGATGCTCGGTCTCTCGGGTACGATCGGGGTCGATGGCAATGATTCCGGCGACGACTTCACCCTCGGGGTCAGCTACATCATCAAGCTGGGCGCCCCGCGCATGGACCGCTAGATCAGCCGCGACCGGGCGATCCCGGTCACCACACGAATGCTTCAAGACGGCGGGCTTCGGTCCGCCGTCTTTCTTGCGCGCCGGCATGCATCGAATCGCCCTCATCGATGTAGCGGTTTCCGTCGGTCGAGGTCACACTGGGGGAGCGCTGGTGACTACCACGAGTTCATCCTCGGCGTCGTCGTGGTATCCGTCCAGTCGAAACAACACCTGGACCGAGAAGTCATCTCTCCGCGACAACATCTGATAGTATTTGGCGTGCAAGATCACAATGACCCGGTGCTCCGTTTCGTTCAGCCGCTCTTGCATTCGTCGGGCCGATTCTTCGAGGAGCAATTCGGAAACCGTAAGTCGGTCATGTCGAAAGCCGGCGATTTCGTTTTCATTGATGAGCCGGTGGATCTGGATGCCAGAGTAGAATGCCAGAGAGGCGTTAGGTCGCCGGTCAGCCGAGATGATTTCGTCATCACCGCCGATGCCGTGTTCACGAAACGCCGCAGCCAGCGCTTCCGCTTCGGAATTAACTTCAATCGCTTTCGAGGCCGCCGGCCACACGACGAGCAGGAGTAGGGGGACGCCGAGGTTGGAGAGGACAAATGCCGCGGTCCGTCGGCCTCGCACGTACGTCAAGCACGCGGCCGTCCACACCAGAAACGCCCCCGCAGATGCAAACACATACGGGCCTAGCAGTAGAGGGTATTGTTTTTGCAATGCAAACCCGCCGACGACGGCCCCCGCGGCAAGCAGAAGGGGGACGCCGTAGCACGTGACCCGGACCAGACGATTGGCCGTCGATAGGACACCGAAGAACAATCGATCGATCACCGGTGCAAGCAGCAGGCAGTAGGCCGGCACGACCGAAAGCAGGTAGTGAGGGCGCTTGAACGCTGCGGCGCTGAGGAATCCGGTGCCGATCACGGCCCAGGTCAACGCAAACGCGAGCCCTCGCCGTTGGGGTGCGTACCGGGTGAGGAAGGGGGCTGCGACTGCTTCGGGAAGCGACGCCATAAACGGGGCCATCAAACCGAACGCGATGGGGATGTAGTACCACGTCGGCTTGGCCTTATCGGACAGCCCGCCCGTAAAGCGGGCAAGATACTCGACCGCGCCACAGCGCCAGAGCGTTGTCGACGTGCGTGTAAACGTAGACAGGCCACGCACCCACGACGACAAGAAACACCAACACGCCCGGCATCAGCCACAACTTTCGCAAGCCCGATATCGACTCCCGCCAATCCCGAATCGATCGGCGAGCGATCGCCTCCAGGCTGCGTTCACCCTGCTCGGTGGCGGCGAGCAAAGGCAACGCGATGAACCAATAGGCAGCCAACGACAAGCCGATCATGGCCAGAGGCAGCGGCGCCTTGGCCAGCATGGCCAGTGCAAACATCAGGAAGAACGATGCCATATGCAGCTTGCTCGGTTGTGGATGCATCGCCCCGCGCCAGAAACACCCAAACGACAGGGTGGTAAAGAGCGTCAGCACCATATCAACTTGAGGATTGCGCGAAAACATAACGGTAGCTACGGAGCCCGCGCAGATGAAGCCGGCCACCAATCCACCGCGATGTCCGTACAACATGGAGCCCAGCCAGAACACGACAAACACATTGGCCATGCCGGCCAGGGCGGACGGGAGTCGGGCGGAGAGGTCCGTCACCGGTAGGGCGCCGTCGGGTTGGCCGATCAGGCTCGATGACGCCTCGATGAGCCAGATCCCGAGCGGGGTCTTGCGGATCCAGGGCGCGTTGTCAAGCTCCGGAATGAGCCAGCTTCCCGACTCGAACGACTGGCGGGCCGCTACCGCGTTGATGCACTCGTGATCGCCCATGGGCGGCCCGCTGCCCAATCCGTAGAGACAGGTGAGCGACGACAGGGCGATGAGCGCCACAAGTCCGCCCCGGCGGCGACTCACCCCCAACCGTCCAACAGCGGTTGAGTGTGGAGTTGCTGATCCAATGGTAGGCAGTTGAACCTGATCTGCACCGCCCACCTCATGACTCATACAACTTCATCTCCTCTCGGGAACGCTGACGAGCATGATCTGCTCGCGGCTGCAACACGGCTTGGTGAACGAGCCTACGCGGCAGCAATCCTAGAGTACGAACGGATGAGCGAATGTCAACCGGTACCGCGGTGCTGCCGTGGTTCGCGCGGTCGCCATGGACGGACCTGAACGGGTCCGCAATGCTGATCCGACGATTGGGTTCGCCTGACAGGTCACTCACGAGCGCCGGTGCCGTCGGTGCTGCATCACTGAAGGAATCCGCTTACACTCGGCGGTGAAATGGGGACACGGAAACCAGCGATGGCCGGCAGCGGATTCATCTGCTGGCGGTGGGCGGCATCCCGCGCCGCCGCCAAGGGAATCAGGCCGTCATCGCAGCGGCCTGGCGACTGACGAACTTATGGGAGTCCAAGAACCATGTTGAACCGAAGAAACTCAATTGGTGCGTGCGCTGTTCTGTTAATAGTGGGCCCAACGCTCCACGCAGCCTCAATACCTCACTGCCCAGAACATGGCGCCGCCGCGCACGACGTCCACGGTGAGCGGGCCGAATCCACTCAGAATAACCTCCGCCGCCCGGTCCATACCTACTCGATCGTGGCCCGGGATCCGGAGACCGGGCAAATGGGCGTGGCGGTTCAATCGCACTATTTCTCGGTCGGTCCCATCGTGCCATGGGCCGAGCCGGGCGTGGGGGCCGTCGCCACCCAATCCCTGGTTCGCGTATCCTACGGGCCGAATGGACTTTCGCTCATGCGAATGGGGATGTCTGCTCGGCAAGCACTCGACAGCCTCATCGCCGTCGACGACGCATCCGATGTGCGACAGGTGGCCATGATCGACCGCCAGGGTCGCGTAGCGGTCCACACCGGTGACAAGTGCATCGCCGCCGCCGGACATGAAACGGGCGAACAGTTCAGCGTTCAGGCCAACCTGATGGTTGACGACTCGGTCGTGCCGGCGATGAAACGTGGGTACGAAACCGCCACCGGCGACCTGGCTGATCGTTTGATCGCCGCCCTGGAAGCCGCCCAGAAGGCCGGCGGAGATATTCGCGGCCGACAGTCAGCCGCGTTGCTTATCGTTTCGGGCGAGCCCACCGATCATCCCTGGGAGGGACGGCTCTTCAACCTGCGCGTCGAGGATCATCCTACACCGGTCGTCGAACTCAAACGCCTGGTTCGCCTGCAGCGGGCCTATCGCTACACCGATCAAGGCGACGAATTGGTGGCCGAGGAACGCTTCGAAGAAGCCATGATCGCCTACGCCAAGGCCGCCGAACTCGCACCCGAGATCGTCGAGTTGGTCTTTTGGCAAGCGGTGACGCTCTTCAAAGTCGGTCGCGAATCTGAAGCCCTGCCGCTCTTTCGCTCCGTCTTTGCCCGAGAACCCATTTGGGTGGATCTGATACCTCGCCTGACCCCGCTCGGCCTCCTGCCCGACGATGCCGTCGCCCTCGAGCGCATCACCTCACAGGCTCGGGGTGGCGCACGAACGCGGGAAAAGGACTGATGCCGCACCCGGAGCGCGCCGACCGTGGCGGCGCTGCAGGGGAAGGCGAAACACCCTACACTCCTGCTCGCAATGGGTAAACGCAAGGCAAGTGATGGCCGGCAGCGGATTCATCTGCTGGCGGTGGGGGGGAGTTGCAAACGACTGGTGTCGGCGCTGGGGTATGCCAGTGCGGCTGGGCTCATCGACGCGATTCAGGAGCGCGTGGGGGGCGCGTACCGGGTTACCGGCGAAACTCGGCTGATTGATGCGGTCGAGGATGAGAAGAAGGGCGGGCGGCGGGATGATGCCCTGCGGGCCCGCGATTTGCAGGCGGCGCTGGGTGATGATCGAGTCAAGGCGATCGTGTCACTGCGCGGCGGATCGTGGCTGACGCGGATTCTGCCGCGGATTGATTTCGACGTGCTGGGCCGGCGCAAGACGCCGGTGGCGCTGTTCGGGTTCAGCGAGTTGACCACAGTGATCAACATCGCCGCAGCTTATCCGACCACGCGATGCTACTACGACCTCGGGCCGGCGTTTCTGCGCGACGGGATGGCGGACTACGCCCGGACGAATATCGTGGATCCGCAGTCGCGGGGTGATAGTACCGGGCAACGGTCGCGTGCGTTCGCACTCGGTTGGGCGGCGGCGCAGTTCGGCGAGAAGTTCCTCGAGTTCTTCGATGATGTGGTGGCCATGCTCGACGGGCGAGGCTCGTCACGCTCGATCACCGGGCGAGTGGTCGCCGGCGAGGTGAGAGACAAACAGCCCATCACCGTCGTCGGGGGTACGCTTACCGTCATGCTGCCGTTGATCGGCACGGCGTATGAGAGGGCCATCGATACCCAAGGTAAATGGTTGGCTGTCGAGGATGTAAACGAAGCGCCCTACCGGCTCGATCGTGCCCTGGCCCATCTGAGTCTGGCGGGTTTGCTGCAACGCTGCGAGGGTTTCCTGATTGGTGACATTCACGACGAGCGCGGGGATCTGCGAGCTGCGTTTCTCGAATTGTTGCGCCGCCACCTCGGCCCGCGATCCAAGAAACCGATCATCGTCTCGAACGACTTCGGCCACGTCTGGCCGCAGGCGCCGCTACCCATCGGCGTGCCGATGACGTTGCGCGTACCTAAGGGCAAGAAAGGCGTTCCGTCCATTCGCCTCGAAGTGCCGTGGAAGAAGCTCGCAGTCGTGTGAGCCTACCACAGCAGGAATAATCCCAGGGCTGCCACCACGATACACAGCGCCCCGGTCACGATCCAGCGGGATGTATGGCTGGTTCTCGACGGCGGCTCGTGCAGACGGAGGTTGGGCACCTGATGCTCTGCGGCGTGTATCGTTTCGTCCTTGATTGACTGTCGAGCTTCGCCCATCAACCGACCCGCCACCACGGCCGACAGGCGGAGCTTGGCGGCGTACTGCACGAGTCGAAAGCGGCGTTGTCTGCCGAGTGCCCCACCGCGCAGCTCAGCCTTGGCCATCTCGCGGAAGATGATCCGGCGCTGGTAAGGCGAGTATCCGTCGTCCGCATCGGGCCGGCGATGATCCGACCCCGACGGGCCTCCATTTACGTTTCCATGCAATCGCAACATGCGCTTCCCTCTCCGATAGAGCGTTATGCTACTAGGGTAGTGATTCATGAGTAGCGTCGTTCTTGTTAACCGAGCCGCGACCGTAAGGGAGCGGTTTCTCTGTCCCCCTCCCTCACGGTCGGGGCTCGGATAGGATGCCATCAGCATGAATCACCACACCAAATGGTAGCACACGAAGCCCAAGCCTTCGATGTGTTGCAACCTGGGTAACGATGTTTTCCCAAGGCGCAGCATGGGGTCACGGATTATCGGCTGGAACACCGCAGGCGGAGCTTTCTGGACCCTGATCGGCTGCTCCTAGTGGCGTGGTAACAGGTCAGCGGTATGCAATGGATTGTCGAACTGGCGGAGGGTCGGGCCAACAACGCCCCGCAGGGGCGCGCGAGAATAGCCCGGCGATTTATCGCTGGGAACAAGGCCCCTCCCTCCCCCTCCGGGACAATAGGATTGCGGAGTTCACACGCTAACGGCATACGCCTGAACAGTTACCGTATTACAAAGAAGAGCCTCTCCTATAACGGCAACGTGAGCGCCATCGCGTATACTGTCCGGCTGGATTGGAGTGCAAGCATGGCTGAACACAAGAGAATGACGGGTAGGTGGTGGTTCAAGCTGGGCGTAGGAGCACTGGTCGTCGTCCTGCTCGGCGTCGGCACGATCCTGTTTCTGGGCTGGTCGGCCGACCAGCGCTGGCAGGCCTACGCCGACATGCTCCGCGCCGCCGGTGAGCCACTGACACTGGCCGAAATCGAGCAGCGCCGACCCGTCGTGCCGGACGATCGTAACGGTGCTCGGATCCTCGAGCGCATTCGCGACGAGCTTGCTGCACTCAAGGATGAGCCCATAGCGTATTCGGTCCTGGTCATGGGGGCGGTGCGTGATGGTGGACCGCCGCGGGCAACGTCGGCCGACTTCTTCCGCGGCATCTGGAGTCACACCATCCCACCGTCGCGCGACTATCTCGAAGCTCATCGGGCTATCATGGCCGAGCTTCACCGGCTTGATGATTATCCCGCCGGGCGTTTCGAGATCGTGGCTGACACCAGCGCCATCGACAACCTCCTGCCCAACCTCGGACCGGTGCGTGCTGCGGTTCAACTCTTGGCCTTGGAGGCGGCGGTGAACGCTATCGACGGCGATCTGGAGTCCGCCATCGAGGACGTCGCCCGCCAACTGAGGCTGGGAGGCTATCTGAACACCGAGCCCATGCTCATCAGTCGGTTGGTGCAAATGACCACCGATGCACTCGCCCTCGATATGCTTGAGGGAATCCTTCGGGTCGGCGAGGTTGCGGAACCAGAGCTATCACGCATGCAGCAGACCTTGAACGAACGTCTGTCGTCGTCGAGTCTGCGATGGGCTCTGTGGGGCGAGCGGGCCTACCAGGTGGAGCTCTACGAGCAATTCGCAGGCGACCGGCAGTCGTTGAACACCATGATGATGATTTCGGATAAAACACCTCCCATGACTGCTTGGGGTTGGACGCCCGAGTTTGTGCTGCGCAAGATCCAACTCAGTGCTATACAGTTGATGTCGCGTTTGATCGAGGCTGCGGACGATCCGACGGCCCTACTCGAGGCGGGCAAGATCCTGGACCGCGACGTGCAGAGCCTCTCGGGCGTCCATGTCATCGTGAAAGTTCTTATGCCCAGTTACGCTCGGGTCGCCGAGTTGCATGCTCGATCCGTGGCCGAGATCCAGTGTGCTCGCGTGGCCATGGGTGCGGAACGATTTCGCCTGCAAGTCGGTCGATTGCCCACCTCATCGGGGGAGCTGGTGCCGGATTTCATTGCTCAATGGCCCATCGATCCGCTCGACGGTCAGCCGCTGAGATTCAAGCAGACGGATCACGGAATCCTGATCTACAGCGTGGGAATAGACCAGAAGGACGACGGTGGCTCAGTCACGCCAGCCGATGATGAGCACCGCGCCTCGGACGACGGGTTTCGATTGCTCCGTATGGATCAGCGGCGTTTGGTGATCTTGGAAGACAACGAATCGCCCACGACATCAAACGGCGCCGAAGAGGATGGATAGACACGATGACACAAGCAACCCGAGTATCTCGGTCGTGGTGGTTGAAGTTAGGCGTGATAGCCTTGGTCGTCATTGTGCTCGGCGGCGGGACGATCCTGTTCCTGGGCTGGTCAGCTGACCGGCGCTGGCAGGCCTACTCGGCCAAGCTCCGTGCGGAAGGCGAACCGCTGACGTTCGTCGAGATCGACGCTCTGCGGACCACGGTTCCAAACGACAAGAACGGAGCAAGGGTGGTTGAGGCACTGCTTGATGAACTGGAGGCCATTCGGTCCGCCGACACGCCCAAGGCGGTCTTCTTCTTAGCCCGGTCGAGCAGCGCGTCGCGCCCCGATTTCTTCGACGGTATTCCGGGCGCGTCCATCCAACCATCGCGCGAGTTCCTCGAACAACATCGAAGCGCGCGCGACGAGCTGACGCGCCTGGGCGACTATCCCGACGGCCGATTCGACCTGACTTATCAACCGATTTCGATCACCATGCGCTTTCCACACCTTGCGCCTCTTCGCGCCGCGGCCAAGCTCCTTGCGTTGGATGCGGCCCTCGCCTTGATCGACGGCGAGTTCTCCCGCGCTGCCGAAGACGTCCAGATTCAGCTCCGCCTCGCCGCACTGTTAAACGAGGAACCAGACCTCATCACCCGCCTGGTGCAGATTGCCATCGACGCGCTGGCGATCAAGACCCTGGAAAACACGCTTCGCGTCGGCGAGCTTCCCGAGTCGATATTGGCGAGTCTAGGTACCGAGTTCTCATCACATCTCTCGTCGGCGACTTTGCGCTGGGCACTATGGGCCGAAAGGGCCAACTTCGCCGAGACGTGCGATCAACTGGCGCTGGGGAAAATGAGCCCAACGGGCCTCTATCCATCTTCCGACGTGCCTACCAACTTCGGATGGATCCCCACGGTGCTCTTTCGGAGGAGTCAGCTTCGGGGTACGCAGATGCTCTCGGATCTGATCGCCGCCCGAGACGATCCGAATTCGATGACCGAGGCGGCCAGGAAATTGACCGCTGAAACCGCCAACCTCTCCATGGCCCTCTATCCCCTCGTGCACATTTTGCTGCCCGGCCTGGAAGGTGCCGTGACGCACCACCTCCGCTCAACCGCCCACATCGACTGCGCCCGGGCGGCCGTGGCCGCCGAGCGGTTCCGGCTGAACACGGACCGACTCCCAAGCTCGCCCGACGAACTCGTTCCCGACTATCTCGATGAATGGCCGACGGATCCGTTCGACGGTCAGCCGATGCGTTTGATGGTGACCGACGACGGCATCGTCATCTACAGCGTAGACGACGACGCCATCGACGACGGCGGAAGCGTCGCCCCGGTCGAAGGCGAAAAACGCGCGCGTGACGTGGGCTTCCGGCTGTTCAAGCTGGACCGCCGCGGGCTTCTTATCATCGACGAAACGTCGCCGGCCGAGGCGGGCTCCATGGAGCGTTCCGAGGAGTAACCGGGGCGATGGCGGCACCAAATGTCCTGACCGACTCGAAAGTCGGTCCCACAGCTCTGTCGGGGGGGCAAAAGTGCCCTTTTCGGCTGGGGCTTTGGAAGGCCTTCCCGACGGCGAGGGGATGCCTGCCAGCGCTACGAGGTAGGGTCGACCATCGATTTCAGCCTCCCAGGGCCTGATCGCCGCTGGAGGCCGTCAGGGCGGGGTCCGGTGAATCTGGGGGGCACTTGACATAGAGGGCTTGACAAGGGTAGCCCTTTCGGTCGATAGTGCCCCAAGCCGCACGCTGCAGATACAGGTCACGTCCGTTCGGAAACAACGGTTGGTTCTTTGGGCGTCCCTGTCGGTGGTGCGAATTCGCAAGGAGTAGGTTGTATGCAAGGTACGGTGAAGTGGTTTAATGCAATGAAGGGGTACGGATTCATCACGCCCTCCGATGGGAGTGCCGACGTCTTCGTTCATGCCAACGACATCGAGGGTGGAACGCTGCGAGACGGCGACGCCGTGGAGTTCGAGGTCGGTGAAGGGCGTAAAGGCCCCAAGGCCCAGTCCGTTCGTGTAGCGTCAGCGCCCGCTTAACTCACCAACGAGACTTTCTTCGAGGGGCTCCCACGGGTTGGGAGCCCCTTCTATGCGCCCCCTATCCCCCCGTTGTAGAACGCGATCACGACCGATTAGCCGGTGGGACACCCTTTCCTTGGGCCACCCATCCGCGTTGGAACGGACGGCGAGGCGCCGGCCGCTACTTTCTGAATCGT
>JADFPW010000418.1 GCA_022562105.1 Planctomycetota bacterium | reverse complement strand
TACTCAGGTACCGATTGCCCGGTGCGCAACGATGTGCTCGTCGGTTGTAACGACGATGGCCCGGGCTGTAGCGGGTTCACGTCGATCATGACGTTCGACGCGGAGGTTGGTCAGGTCTACAAGATCCGGGTCGGCGGCTTCGACGGCTCCGGATCGGGTAGCCTGACCGTCTCGTGTGACTAGGGTTGGAAACTGACTCGGCGCGGACTCCTCCCGGAAGCGGGAGGAGTCCGCCGCCGGGCTTGCAGCCACCGGAGAACCCTGAACCAGGGGGTCTCGCCCATGAGCGAGTGAGGACGCCGGATCTGGACTGGCAACCACCGCGAAACTGTGAACGGAAGATAGGGAGCCTGAGAGAGAGCAGGAACTAACGACCTCCCCAGTTGGGCCCATCCGCTGACGTCGCGCCTGGGCGAATCGCGGATCGGAGGAACACCCCGTGCGTCCGGCGGTCAGCGTGATCACTTCAGGCGGGACTTGATCAACTGACAGATCGCCCGGGTGGCGGTCGAGCGGTTCAGGGTGTAGAAGTGGATGCCGGCCACGCCGCGTTCGATTAGTTCCAAGCACTGGTGGGTGGCGTGGTACATGCCGATGTGGCGGACGGCCTCTCGGTCGTCCTCCACGGCTTCGATCTGGTCGAGCAGGTTGGGGGGGATGGTGGCTCCGCACATGACGGTGAAACGTTTCACCTGTTTGACGCTGAGAATCGGCATGATGCCGGCCAGGATGGGTACGGTGATCCCGGCGGCGTCGGCTCGGTCGCGGAATCTGTAGAAACTCTCGTTGTCGAAGAACAGTTGGGTGATCAGAAAATCCACCCCGCTATCGACCTTGCGCTTGAGGTGGTCCAGGTCGGTGTCGGCGTCGGAGGCTTCGGGATGGACCTCCGGATAGCAAGCGGCCCCGATGCAGAAGTCCCACCGCTGGCGAATGAACTCCACCAGCTCGTTGGCATGGGCGAAACCTTCGGGCGTGGGGACGAAGGTCTGCGAGCCTTGCGGTGGATCGCCGCGAAGGGCCAGCACATTCTCCAGGCCACGCTGTTTCAGCTCGTCCAAGACGTCGCTGATCTGGGGTCGAGTCGCCTCCACGCAGGTGAGGTGGGCCATGCTCTCAATGTGGATGTCCGACTTGATCCGGGCGACCAGGTCGACGGTCTTGGAGCGTGTGGAGCCGCCGGCGCCGTAGGTGACGGACACGTAGCTGGGGTCGAGGGGTTTGAGGGACTCGATGGTGCGGTAGAGATCCCAGAATCCGATGTCGTCCTTGGGGGGGTAGAACTCGAACGAGAGCGTGGGGCCCCGGCTCTGGTCGTTTAGAATGTCCACAATCTTCATGTTGTCGGCACCATACGACCGGGGTTTCCGGCGTGCAATCGCCAGGCGGTCCACCCGGTGGATGTGGGCGTTATCAAAGCTGGGTGGCATCCGCCTACGGCGGAATACTCCACGCCGTGGGGGGATCATCAGTACCGCGAGCGTCAGCGAGCGGCCCTCGGCGACGCCGCAGGTAGTCGCCGAGGGGCGCAGGCTGCTCCCTCATGGTCGCGGTACTGACTGTGAAACTATGTAGCAAGCCTCCTGATGGGGTACGTAGGGGATCTCGAGGTCGAGCGTGTGGCTCGGTCCGGAGTCCCAGACGACCAAACAGGAGGCTGCACAATGCTATCGATCGGACTGGATGTTCACCTACGTTGCTCGTGCCTGTGCATTCTGGACGGCCACGGCAAGAAAGCCAAACAGATGACCATTGGCGGCTCATGGGCCCAGGTGCGAACTGGGTTATCTGGCGGGCCGTCGAACGGTGATGCCGACTAGATGCATGCAAAAGCCCGAAATCTTCCGGTGACCCCTTGACGGCGGCTTGCTCATGGATGCCACCCAGATGAAAGTGAAGCAGGCGGGGTCAGCTCATCACCTCGTCGATGTCCCTCGGGCGATGGCGTCGTTGCCGAACTGCTCCCTGATCTGATCCACCGCCCCGTCCAGACGGCGACCGCGTGCCTGCGACTCTGGTTCAAATAGTGGGAGCTGTCCGCCCTCCGCCGTCGAAAGCTGCGTCACGCCAGTGCCGATCAACCGGACCTCGGGAATCGCCGAAATCGCCGCCGTGGCATAGGTCAGCAGCCCGTGTTCGTAGGCGGAAATGCGCTCCAGGCCGACCGAAGTAAGATAGTCGATGGCTGCACCGAACCCGATCACTCCCGCAATGTTGGGCGTGCCGGCCTCGAACCGGTGCGGCAGATCGTTGTACGTCGTCTTCTCAAACGTGACCGACTTGATCATCTCCCCACCGCCCTGATAAGGCGGAAGGCTCTCCAGAAGAGCCATCTTTCCATAAAGGACCCCGACACCGGTGGGGCCAAACATCTTATGGCTCGAGAAAACGTAGAAGTCGCAATCGAGCTCTTCAACGTTGACCGCTATGTGCGGAGTTGCCTGAGCACCGTCAAGAAGAACTGGTAAACCGTGACGGTGCGCGATGCGGATGATTTCGCCGACTGGATTGATGGTCCCCAGCGCGTTGGACACGTGGGTGATCGCGACGAACTTGGACCGTGGGTTGAGCAGTTTCTCGAATTCTTCAAGCTCAAGCTCGCCCGCGTCGTTGATCGGCACCACCCGTAGCACGGCCCCGGTCTGTTCGCAAAGAATCTGCCAGGGGACGATGTTGGAGTGATGCTCCATCGTCGAGATCACAATCTCGTCCCCTTCTCCGATATGGGTCCGCCCGTAGGTCTGGGCGACGAGATTGATTGCCTCCGTCGCGCCGCGGACGAAGATGATCTCCTCACGCCGGGCGGCGCCCACAAAGGCCTGCACCTTGGCGCGGGCCAACTCATACGCCTCCGTTGCCTGTACGCTTAGCCTATGAACGCCCCGGTGGATGTTGGCGTTGTGTGTCGTGTAGTACCGGCTAATCGCCGAAATGACCGCTTGCGGTTTCTGTGCCGTGGCGGCGTTGTCCAGATAGACCAGCGGCTTGCCATTGACCGTCTGCTGAAGAATCGGGAAGTCTTTGCGGATCAGGTCAACGTCAAAGCAGCAGCCATGCCCAGCCGAATCGGTCCCCGTCGCCTTGTGCGCGGTGGAAATCATACCGCCTCACGAAGCAGCTTGCCTTGCGGCAGCCGCGCAAGCAGCAGAGTTTCCAACTGGGCGCGGAGCGGCTTGACCCGAACCCGTTCCAGGCATTCACCGGCGAAGGCAAACACCAGTAAGCTGCGGGCGGCCTCTTTGCTGAGGCCACGGGAGCGCAGGTAGAAGAGCGCTTCTT
>JADFPW010000064.1 GCA_022562105.1 Planctomycetota bacterium | reverse complement strand
TCCCGGACGACCTCAGCCGCCGCCACATGGTTCTGCCCATGGGGCTGGAGGGTGACGCCCTCAAGATCATCATCACCGACCCGCTCGATTTGGAGACGCTGGACGTGGTGCGTTTCCGGCTGGCCAAGGAACTCAAGCCGGCTCTGGCCCCGGTGGGCAAGGTCAAGCGGTTCATCGATACGTTCATCAACCCGATGGACGACGAACTCTCCAAGACGTTGAGCAGCATCGACCAGGATCGGCCCGACGAGGACGAGGACGATTTGCACCTCGATGCGGACGATAGCGACGCCCCCATCATCCGGCTGATCAACCTGATCATCTCCGAAGCGGTCCACAGTCGAGCCAGCGACATCCACATCGAGCCGATGAGCGATCGAGTCCGGGTGCGCTATCGAGTCGATGGCGTCTGTCACATCCGCGATGACATTCCGCTGAACATGCGGGCTGCGGTGACCACGCGGATCAAGATCATGGCCGGCATGGACATCGCCGAGCGCCGTCTTCCGCAGGACGGGCGAATCAAAATGCGATTCGGGCATGACAAGATAGACTTCAGGGTCAGTTCCCTTCCCAGCTACCACGGCGAGAGCATCGTGTTGCGTATTCTGCGACCCGAATCGGTCCAGGTGGGCATCGAGGCCCTGGGGTTCGAGGAGCACAACTACAAGACCTTCCTGAAGGTCATTCGTCGTCCAAACGGGATCTTCCTGGTGACCGGCCCGACCGGCTCGGGCAAGACCACGACGTTGTACGCTGCCCTGCAAGAGCTAAACCGGCCCGACCGCAAGATTATCACCGCTGAGGATCCGGTGGAGTACAACTTCACGGGGATCAACCAGGTTCAGGTCAAGGAGGATATCGGCCTGACCTTTCCGCTGATCCTGCGGTCCATGTTGCGCCAGGCGCCCAACATCATCCTGGTGGGCGAGATTCGGGACAAGGAAGTGGCCGACGTGGCCATCCAGGCTGCGTTGACCGGTCACCTGGTGTTCAGCACGCTGCACACCAACGACGCTCCGTCGGCCATCACCCGCCTGATCGACATGGGCGTCAAGCCGTTTCTGGTGGCCAGCTCGATCCAGGCGATCATGGCCCAACGGCTGATTCGCCTGTTATGCAAAGAGTGCAAGGTTGAAGATCCAGCCCCGAGGAAGCAGACCCTTCGCCTGCTGGGGTTCACCGACGAAGAGCTGGCCGGACGTACCCTATACAAACCGGGGGGGTGCAAGCGTTGCTCGGGGACCGGATATCGAGGCCGACAGGGCATTTTCGAGATGATGATCCTCAACACCGAGGTCCGCGAGCTGGCCTTCAACCGGGCTCCGACGAATCACATTCGCAGCGCCGCCCGAGCTGCAGGAATGACTACCTTAACCGAAGACGGAAGGCTCAAGATCCTCCGCGGGGTGACCACTCCCGACGAAGTGGTTCGCATCACCCAGGCGGATGACCTCGATGAACAGAGCGTCGCCTGAGCCGGACCTAGTGAAGTGATTCATGCTGATGGCATCTTATCCGAGCCCCGACCGTGAGGGAGGGGGACAGAAAAACCACTCCCTTACGGTCGCGGCTCGGTTAACAAATGCAACGTTACTCCTGAAACAGGATCCTAGCGTCGCCGGCTCGCAGCCGAGTTGACCAAGGACCGAGTTCACAGACTAGACGACTAAGGAACCAGTAGCAATGTCCAGTTTGCACATAGACCGACTCTTGGACACGGTCATCCGGCAAAACGCGTCCGACTTGCACCTGACCGTGGGCCGGCCCCCGACGATCCGTCTTCACGGCCATCTTCGCTCCTTGGAAACCAAGGTGCTCGGGCCCGAGGACACGACCGCCTTGATGAAGTCGATCACCCCGGACCGAAACCAACAGGAAATCCAGGAGGAGGGGGGCACGGACTTCGGGTTCGCCTTCGGCGACAAGGGACGGTTCCGGGTCTCCATCTTCCGCCAGCGGGGCAATATAGCCATCGTGCTGCGCCTGATTCCCTTCAAGTTGATGACCTTCGACGAGATCGGCCTGCCGAACATCTGCCGGGCGTTGTGCCGCCGCCCGCGAGGATTGTTTCTGGTGACCGGACCGACCGGCTCGGGCAAGACGACCACGCTGGCCACCATGCTCGACTACATCAACGAAACGCTCGACCGCCACATTGTCACGGTCGAGGATCCGATCGAATACTACCACAGCCACAAGAAGTCGATCATCAACCAGCGGGAAGTGGGCATCGACGTGCCCAGCTTCTCCGAGGCATTGCGTCGCGTGCTTCGAATGGACCCGGACGTCATCCTGGTCGGCGAATTGCGCGACCTGGAGACCATGGAGTCTGCCATTCGGGCGGCCGAGACCGGCCACTTGGTGTTCAGCACCGTGCATACCACCGGTGCCCAGGGCACGGTCAACCGGATCATCGACGCGTTTCCGCACGAGCAGCAGGAGCAAATTCGCGTGCAGCTCTCCACCACCCTGATCGCGGTGCTCTCCCAGGCCCTGTGCCCTCGTATTCCCAAGGGGATGATCGCCGCTTACGAGTTCCTGGTGGTGACGCCGGCCATCGCCAACCTGATCCGGGAGAACAAGGTCTACCGCATCGACTCCTCCATCCAGACGGGCAAGAAGTACGGCATGCAGTTGCTCGACGAGCACCTCTGGGATCTATTCAAGCGCGGCGACATCAGCGCCGAGGACGCCATCGATCGCTCGAAGCATCCCGGGGATATGCAGGACAAGATCGACATGCATCGGCGGGGACTGGAGTTGACCGACATGGACACCGGAGCCACCGGGGACGAACAAGACGCCCAGGACAAGGAACAACTGCGGGCGTGACCGAGGTGGCCTGACACCGGACCGATTGAGACCACGACAAGACCGCACCCATCCCAATGGCTGACACCGCAAAGAAACTCCCCCCCATTGAACAACTCCGCGGGCGACAGCTCGGCCGCATCCTCATCAAAATGGGCAAGATCCGCCGGGCCGAAGTCCTGGAAGCTCTCGAAGTCCAGAAACAACAACGCGGTCCCATCGGCTCCATCCTCGTCCAGCTCGGGCACATTGCCGAAGAAGACCTGCAGTTGGCCCTCGGCGCCCAAGTCGGAATGGAAGCGGTGGATCTGGACGACATGGACGTGCCCGCCGAGGTCATCGACCTGCTGACCGACCAGGTGGCCACCACCTACAAAGTGATCCCCATCGACTACGATGCGGGCCGACACGAGCTTTCGGTCGCCCTGGGCTCGCCGGACAACTTCCAGGCCACCGACGATCTTCAGACCCTGATGGGGTTCGCCATCAAGGGCTTCGTCGCCAACCCCGAAGCCATCACCCGGGCGTTGGACCGGTACTACCCGGAAGAGGCCCAGGATTCGATACAGGGGCTCATCGAGGAGATCGGGGCGGACGAGTCGCTGGCCGAGCTAACCGCCCGCGGCGACAGCATCGATCTGGACGAGCTCAAGGAGATGGCCGAGGCCAACCCGGTCAAGAAACTGCTCAACCTGGTGCTCCTGCAGGCCATACGGGAGAAGGCCAGCGACATCCACTTCGAGCCTTTCGCCGACGAGTTCAAGATGCGCTACCGGGTCGATGGCGTGCTCTACGAGATGGTTCCGCCGCCCAAGTACATCGCCGTGCCCATCGCCTCGCGTATCAAGGTGATGGCCAATCTGGACATCGCCGAGCGCCGCCTGCCTCAGGACGGGCGTATCGAGTTGATGGTCAGCGGCAATCAGGTGGATATCCGGGTCAGCGTGCTGCCCACCATGTTCGGCGAGAGCGTCGTGTTGCGCGTGCTGGACCGAGCCAACGTCTCTCTGGACCTGGATCGGGTGGGGATGCGGGACGACGATCTGGCGGCCTTCCGCATTCTCATCAAGAAGCCCAACGGGATTATCATCAACACCGGCCCGACCGGCTGCGGCAAGACGACCACGCTCTATGCCGCCCTCAGCGAGCTCAACACGCCGGAAACCAAGATTCTGACCAGCGAGGATCCGGTGGAGTACGATATTGATGGGCTCATTCAGTGCCAGATTCGTCCCGACATAGGCTTGACTTTCGCCCGGTGCCTGCGGAGTTTTCTGCGTCAGGATCCGGACATCATTCTGGTCGGCGAGGTGCGAGACCTGGAAACGGCTGAAATCGCGGTCCAGGCCTCATTGACCGGACACTTGGTCTTCACCACGCTTCACACGAACGATGCCCCGTCGGCGATTGCCCGCCTACTCGATCTGGGGCTCGAGCCGTTTCTGATCACCGCCACGCTGGAGGCCATCGTCGCTCAGAGGCTGGTGCGGCGAATCTGCAAGAACTGCAAGGCGGAGTTCGAGCCGACCGACGAACAAATGATGGAGCTGGGCCTGCGAAAGCACGACATCGGCGATCGGACGCTCTATTATGGAAAAGGGTGCGACTACTGTAACAATACGGGCTATCGGGGTCGCTTGGGCATCTACGAGATCATGACCCTGGACGACCCCATGCGAGACCTGATCATGCGGCACGCGTCGTCCAACATTCTCCGAGCTGAGGCGATCAAGCGGGGCATGAGGCCCTTGCGGGACAGCGGCCTGTTGGCCATTTACGACGGGATCACCACCATAGAGGAGGTCGTCCGCGAGACGATTGTCGAGGAATAGCCGCCACTCGATCGGGGCAGCGGCGAGACAGGATTGCAGGCTAGGCCGTCACCGGGACGGAAGGACAACCATGCCGACTTTCGTTTATGAAGCGATGAATCAAGCGGGCCAGGAGGTCAAGGACGAGGTGCAGGCTGCTTCCAGCGAGGACGCCCTGTCCAAGATTCGCAACCTCGGTTATTTCCCGACGCGCATTCGGGAGAAGGGCGGCAAGAAGAAGGGTCCGAGCACGGCGGTGATGGGCAAGAAGAAGGTCAAGAGAACCTTCACCATCGGCGGAGTGCCTACCAAGACCATCACTCAGTTTACCCGCCAGCTTTCGACGCTCCAGGACGCCGGCTTGCCCATCCTGCGGAGTTTGCATATTCTGCAACAACAGCAGAGACCCGGAGTGCTCAAGAACGTACTCCACGACGTGTCCGAAGACATCGAGGGGGGCACGACGCTCTCCGAAGCGTTTGCCAAGCATCCCAAAGCCTTCAATCGCTTGTACGTCAACATGGTCGCCGCCGGCGAGACGGGCGGAGTGTTGGACGTCATCTTGCTGCGCTTGGCGGAGTTCATGGAGAAGGCTCAGCGCCTCAAACGTCGGGTCATCGGAGCCATGGTCTACCCGGTGGTGGTCATCAGCTTTGCGGTGATCATCGTGTCGGGAATCATGTACTTCGTGATCCCCAAGTTCGAGGACATCTTCGTGGACTTCGACGTCGAGCTGCCCAAGATGACCCAGATGCTGATCGACGTCTCGAATTGGTTCATCAAGGGGCGGCCCCCGGGGTGGGCGGTGGTGGGCCTGTCGCCGCTGCTGATCTTTTTGTTCTTCAAGATCGTGCGTCAATCCAAGGGCGGGCGCTACGTGGTCGATGTGATTTCGCTGAAAATACCGGTGTTCGGGAGCATTTTGGAGAAAACCGCCGTCGCCCGGTTTACCCGCACGCTGGGAACGCTGATCAACGCCGGGGTGCCCATTCTCGAAGCGATCAACATCACCCGAGACACCTCGGGCAACGAAGTCTACGCCCGGGCGCTGCAGAAGGTACACGACGAAATCCGCGAGGGCGACAGCATGGCCAACCCGCTGCGGGCCACCAAGGTCTGCGACGGGATCGTGGTCAACATGATCGATGTGGGCGAGGAAACCGGCGACCTGGACAAGATGCTCATCAAGGTGGCCGACAACTACGACGAAGAGGTCGATACCGCGGTCAACAGTCTGGTGTCGCTGCTCGAACCGATCATGGTGGTGGTCCTGGGGGCCATCGTGGGGTTCATCGTGGTATCGCTGTTCCTCCCGCTGGTCTCCCTGATCGAATCGGTATCGTCGGGGATTTGATGCCGGACACCGAACCCGGCGATGCAATGTTGGCCCACCGACCGACCGGTGGGCGGTGAATGTGAGGAAGGTTCGACCATGAAACGAAACGTCCAAACCCAGTCACGGGCCTTTACGCTCATCGAATTGATGGTGGTCATCGCCATCATCGGTCTGTTGGTGGGCCTTCTCCTGCCCGCGATCAAGGCGGCCACCACCGCGGCCAAGACCACCGGGACCAAGGCCACGTTTCAAGCCATCGACGCCGCCCTCGAAGCCTTCAAGGGTCACAGTGCCTTAGGGGGCAGCTATCCGCCGTCGGCCAGCGACAACGGGACCGATTACGGTCTGATCACGGACCCGGCGGCCAACGCAACCGCCCGAATCCTCGCCGGTGGGGCCAACCTGTTGGTCTTCGCCTTGCAGGGAGTGGACGCACTGGGAACCGCGGGGTTTTTCGACCTGCCGGCTACTGCAGACGGCCTGTGGTGGAACGATGTCAACACCGCGTACACCGTGCTCCTCGGAAACCCGGTCCAGACGCGCTACGACCCGTTCGCCGGGTCGGATCTGCAAGAGAACGTCTTGACCATCAACAAAATGCTCGGCGATGGCACGGTCGTCCGAACCGGTGGAACCACGGTGCTGGCGGCCGCGAATCTGCCGTTCTACGTCGATGCCTTCGGTCGGCCGATCCTCTACTACCGCGCCCGCCGCGCCGCACCGATGATGGTTACCGACCCCGGTAACGCAATCGGGATCTACGACCAGCGCGACAACCAGGCCTTCACCGGATCCAACGCCGGCTTGGTGGGAACCGGGTTGGATTTCGGAGCCGGTACGAATCATACGATTGCCAACTCGCAGTATCCCAGCATTGACCCGTCGTCGGACAACCTGGGCGGTTCGGGCTATGACACCGGTGGGGCTGGTACGTTCGAGCAGTTTATTTGGGATTCCAGCGTGACGGCTCGCAACGTGCCAAACAGACGAGAGACGTATTTGCTGATCTCCGCCGGCCCGGACGCCGTCTACGGAACGGGGGACGACGTGACCAACTGGAGCCGCGATTAGACAGCTAGCGTGGTCTCTCAGAATAATGGCGACCATCCGAGCCGCGACCGTGAGGGAGCGGTAGCTCCGCGTGGCAGTTCGGTCACAGGAAACCGCTCCCTCACGGTCGCGGCTCGGATAGAGATACGGTCGGGCGTCGTTGAGACAATACGCGGACCTGAGAAGCTAAGCGGTGTGGGTACGATGGATGCAATCCGATATTCCTGGCCATGGAGAAGGCGGCCCGGCCAGCCGGCGGAACTGACCCGTCGCTGCGGTTTCACCTTGATCGAGTTGATGGTGGTGATCGGCATCATCGTCGTGCTGCTGGCCACGTTCTTTGTCGTGGGTCAGTCGGTCATCACCGGGGGCAAGGAGCGAAACACCAAGGCCATGTTGCTGCTGGTGGAAAGCGCCATCAACGAGTTCCACGCTGCGGCCCCATTGGCCCAGGTTGGCGGCCCGCCTGGTGGCCCCAGCCAGGGCGAGTACGTGACGCGTTATGGAAACTACCCACCGTGCGAGCTGGAGGTGTTCACCGCGAGCGGGCTACTGATGCCCCCGGCCACCGTGGTCATCTCGAATCTGACGCCCGGAGCCGCCGCCTCGGGTGCAGCCTTTGCCAATGATGTGGGAACTCCGGAGTTCGACGCGGTGACCAACCGGGACATCAAGGCCATGCTCCTGGCCATCCGCACGTTCAGTGTGGCCGGCTCGGAGATCCTCGACCGGATCGACCGTCGCTATCGCCGGACGGATGCACTGGCCAATAGCTTCGTCGCCCCGGATCGAACGATCGAGTTCCTCGATAGAGACGGGAGCGGAGCAGTCAATCTCGGCGACACGCCGCTGGAACTCCTAGTCGACGATTGGGGCCAACCCATCGAGTATCTGTCCACCCGGATCGTGCCACCGTCAGGGGCGGGCATACCCGAACTGCCTCGGCAAGTCATGTCCGACATATGGGTTCGAGCGAACAACGGCGTTCCGGTGCTGATGTCCTACGGCGGGAACGGCCCGGACCAATTCGATCTCGCATTCATCGACGGGGTTGGCCCATCCGACTTGGTCACCGACTGGACCGGGGCCGACGGTACCGACGAAAACGCACTCGACAACCCGCTCAATGAGGACAACGTTTTTGTCAGCGAAGCCCTCAAAACGAAGCTCATCGAGGGTGCCGAATGAGACGCCCTGGTCAATGCCTGTCCGGTGCCCGGCGCCCGGCCTTCACCTTGATCGAGCTGATGGTGGTGGCCGGCATCATCACGCTTCTGTTGGCCATGACCCTGCCGGCGCTGTCGGCCATGTGGGCTCAGCGCAAGCAAGCCCATGTGCAGAACACGCTCCGAGGCGTGTTGTCATCGGCTCGGGTGCAGGCCAAGAGCCGCGGCGAACGCGGGCTGTTCTTCTGCCTGATCGATGGCGTGCAGAAGGTCTTTCCCATCGTCCGCGAGCCGTTGCGTCCATTCGACCCACTGGATCCAACCACCGATCCGTTCGAAATGACCGACAACGACACTCTCGATCGCTTCCTGGTGGTCGAAGGGGATGTCCACACGTTCCCCGATCCGCTTCGCGTTGTCCCGCGTTACGTGGTGGATAATACCGGCAGCAGTTGGGATCGGTGGGATGCCGACGAACTGACCAACGAATTCTACCGCAGCGCTCCGGGTAATGCGACGCAGGTGCATCGGAACTTCTTCACCATGATCTTCTCGGCCGACGGGCGACTGATGCCCAGTCGCAACGTGCTGATCCACGACCCGGACCTGCTCCCGACCGCTGCAACGGACGGCTTCGGCGATCGCACCGGATTTCCAGTCAGTGCGATCACCCAATACGCCGACTCGGGCGGCACGGTGATTGTACTTCCGGGGCCGGCCCTCCCCGACATCGTGGACGACACCGGAAACGACGGGCTCAACTTCATCGGCGTGGACGGCATCCTGGTCTACGACGACTCCCTGTTTCGGGATCTGGCTCCCGTGGATGGCGACGGGCTGCTTCGGCAGGAGTTGATCATTCGAACCGGCCGACCGATGTACGTCAGCCGCGTAACCGGCGAGATTATCATGGGGCCCGTGGCCGAGAATGAGGCGCCGTAACGATGGGCTACCAAGACATCATTCTTGCACGCGGCCTGTCCGGTGGCCCGAGGCCCGACCGCCCGGGTTCGGGTTCCCCGCCCCAACGAAGAGGGTCTACGCGGTCGGTTGGCTGTCGGCCCAAGACGGCCCGTTCGTCGTTTTCGCTGGCCGAGCTGATGATCGCCATCGTCATCTTGGGGTTGGGTCTGCTGATGGTGGCCAGCATGTTCCCGGTCGGATGGCTCAAGGCCCGCGAGCTGGCTGAGTTCACCACCAGCCAGTCCTGCGTCGCGGTGGCTGAGGTAACGGTCAAACACCTCTGCCGAGTCGAGGGTCGATACGATCCTGACCCGAACGCGGTCCCGTCATACGTCCATCCAGACGGGATGGGTGATGGCGCTGGAAGCAGTTTCATCGGCGATTATCTGGCCAGCCCTAACCTTAGCCCGTCGTCCCATTTCGTGCGGGATCCGTTTCTGGCCACGCCGCCGAATACGCTTGTACACGTCTTGAATGTGGAGAACCTTCTGGCTGCCACCGGCGCGCCGGTTCCAGAAGACGTGTGGCGGTTGGAGATCCCCGATCCGGTCAACTTAGTATACGACTTCGGCGCTGACCCCGCCTTTGCCGGGCCCGCTGATGACCCGTGGCTCGGTCGGTTTCCCCCGCTTCGTATGTGGTACGGATTGACCCAGGTCACGTTTGGCGAGCGTGTCTATCCGCCGATGCCGACGGGTATGACTCCCACGTCGCCGGGCTGGAATGATGCCCTGGCGACGCGAAGGTTCGCGTGGAGCGTACTTTACCGCTTGCCCGTTTTGCTGGCCCCGACGCTGGCTGGCGTGCCCTACTCCATCAACGAAGTTCTGGCGAGCACACGGCAATTCACCGCGTATTACGTCACGCTTCGCCGAACGCAGCCGACGCATCGGTTTGCCCAGCAGGATCATCCTTTGGTCCCCGGTACCACCGGCGGGCTCCTTGACTTTGCCAACCCGCCCAATAGCGTGATTATCCCGCAGATTGTCGCCAGCGATCTGAAGTTCCCCGTCGCCTGGCTGGTGCCGCTCGATCTGATCGTCAGCGGCGCCGGCATCCCCGCCACGGCCGAGGTAATGCTGAACGCCGGTCCGGATAACATTTCGCCGATGCTGCCTCCCGGTAGTCAGTTCGTGGTCTCCGGCACGGGCAGCGTCTACCGAGTCGAGCAACGCGAGATTCTTGCAGCCCCGACCAGTCTGTCGGCCCCGTTGACGCGCCTGACGCTTGATCGGCCCCTGGAACCCGTGGACGTCACCGTGCCTCCAGCGTCTCCAACGTTCTTCGTGTGGGTCTATCCGCCGCACATCGAGCGTGGCGAGGGCGTGAACAGCTTTTTCGGACCTTCCCCGGTCGTCGCCATCGACGCCCGCACGCTGACCATGTCGCCGTAGGGCCGGTTTTTTCGGAGCCTGCCCCGGCCGACCCACGGCCGCAGAATTGGCTTACCTGGATCGACCGATCCACTGGACTGACACCTGATTCCACGCGACAATCCAGGCGACCATGAACGACTCAAAGCGACATCACGGCTATCGTGCGCCTGCACTCCAAGCCTGCCCGCATTGGCAGGGCCTGGGTTGTACTGATTCTGGTGCGCTTCGGTCGCCTAGCAGCCTGTTGAAAAACGAGACTATGGCGAATCCGCAGTCGAAAATCCTCGCCCTCGGCCAGTCAGTAGCGCTAGTTCGGCCGGCGAGGCGCCGGCCGCTACTTTTTCAACGGGCGGCTAGAGCCCTGCCCGAATCCGCGAAGCGGCACGGCGCGTTTACCCTGACTGAGCTGATCGTCGCGGTGGCGATTATGGGCTTGATGGTGGTGACGGCCGGCAAGGTGTTCACCCTGACCCTGGGCTCGACCGGGAAGGCTCAGGCGTTGACCCATGCGGCTCAGGCGCTGCGCGTGCTCGAGGGCAGCTTGCGGACCGAGCTGGCGGCGGTGGATCCCAAGGGGTCGATGTTGCTCATCGAAGCCCACAGCATCAACGCCCATTGGATGGCGACCGGCCTGGAGGCCGACCTGGACGGCGATCCGAGCACGGGCTATCCGCACTTGCCCGATCCGGAACGTGAAGACTCGAACGGGGATCTGATCCCACCACGAGCGGACGTGCTCATGTTCTTCACCGCCGCATCGGAGACGGCCTATGCCGGCTTGCCGGAGGTGGGAACGACGCAGGTGGTCACCTACGGCCATGCGGAGATGGGCGAGATTAACCCGCAGAGTGCCGGCGGAGCTTGGCTGACGGGTCCGGTGCCGTTCCCGACCGATCCGGTCACGATCTTCTCTGTCCCTGCCCAGACATGGCACTTGGCTAGACGGAGCGTGCTGCTGGTGCCGACTGTGCCCAGCGATATCAACCTAGGCGGCAACGGATTCGGCAACCGCTTGGACGATTCTTCCGTCGATCCCAACGATCCATCGAGTTTTCCCCGGTTTGCCATTCGCGACGGCCAGCGCGACATCGTCGGCAGTGCGTCGGCGTATCTGTTCAGCCAGAACTATACTAGCTACCCCGGGCCTGCGGATTGGGTGCTGGATCCCTCCTGGCATGCTCGCAGCCGGATGGACGCCACCCCGCCGGCCGTGTTCGCCAATCGGCTGGGCCATTACTTCCTTCCTGGATGCGCTTCCTTCAAAGTGGAGTGGACCATCGACGATCCGCGCTTGGTGGGCGAACGCAATGTCTATTGGTTTGATTCCGGTTATCGGAAAGATCCGAGTGATCCGAATGACGTGGAGGACAAGCTCGGCGAATTGCTGAACGTGATCAACGACCCGATGACCGACCCCAATCAGGCCCTGCGATTGCAAGCCCTGCGTAAAGAGCTGGTTCCACGATTCGGTGGGACGCCGTTCGATGTGCTGGATACCAGCCTGTTCCCAATGCCGATCGCCGGTCGGCCGGTGTGGCTGGACGTGGATCCAACGACCGTAAATGCAGCCAACCCGACGGGCGGGGCGGCCGATCCGTTCTTCCCGACGGCGTTGCGGATCACGGTGGATCTGGTCGATTCCAAGAGTCGATTTGACCGGCCCTTGCGCCACGTGATGATACTTCCGGTGGGCCAAAACTAGGACGATGTACTTTCGGGGATGATGCAACGAGCCTTTAGACAGAGTGCAAGCGATGTATATGCGTAGGAGTGATAATCGGGTGGCCGGGGACGGACGGACGTCGATCGTCCGGGCGAATCCGGGTCGGCGACGGGCCAGCGTGTTGGTGTTCGTGGTGGCGTTGCTGGGGTTGCTGTTCATTGTCGGGGCGGCGTTCCTGCGGTCGGTCACCTTCGAGGCGAAGTCCATTGCCATCGAATCCAAGGTGCAAGCCGAGGAGTCGCTGATCGACACCCTCGAGGCCCAGATCTTCGCCGCCCTGGAGCGGAGTTGGCTGGGTCCGGAAGGTCCGTACACCATCCTGGACAGCAATGGGCTGCTATACGCCGATCCAGCCAATCCGGGTTCGTCTTTGCCGCCGACGTGGTACAACGATTTCATCGTCGGGCCGACCTATGGCGAGCTCGGCGGAATGAGCCCGATTCTCGCGTCCATCGAGCCGTTCCTGAACGCCGGCTCGCAGTTGCAATTCGACCACGTCACGCAGTTCGATCAGATGGTCGCCTCGGAATCGACCCTACAAAATGATCCGGCTCAGTCGCCACTACAACCGCCGGTGATTCCCCAGAATCTCCCGCCCGGCAGCGCAGACGCCGACGGGGACGGTGTGGCCGACTCCTGGGCCGTCTCCTTGGTATCCACGCCTCCGAGCCCGGGCGTGACCGGGGCAACGTTCCCCGTCCAGGCGTTCATCCCGCAGCACATTCTCGATCCGGTGATCGAGCAGTTGAATCTCCCGGGCTCCGCCGCTCCGCTCCAACTCGGGCTGCGCATCCTCTCGAACAGCGGGATGGTTAACCTGAACTGGTCGCATCTGTTTCTGGTCAAGAACGCCTTGGTCGATGACCCCACCGATATGTCCAACCAGGTGAACCTGGTCAACGCCCCCTACGAGCCGCGGATGGAGGAGGGCACGCTGCGGAGCCGGTTCATCCTGCCCCCGCAGGTACTACCTTCGTCCGTGCTGCACGGTCGGCCCAACGACGATGATAACTTGGGCGACCTGTCGCTTCTCCTCTTCCCGCAGACCGACGACCCAGACGAGACCAACGCGAGCTATCGCTGGTGGGCGTTCGACCCACTCACGGAGACCGTTCCCTCGGGCACCTGGTACGACCGGATGGACTCCGAAGAGATGAATCCAACGGTGTGGTACGACCGGCGCCACCTGGTCACCACCGTTAGCTCGGACGACTTGTTCATTCGCAGTGATCTGGTCACGACGGCGAACGATCCATTGGGCGATGGTACGACGATCGGTCTCGACTGGACGGGTGTGATTCTGAATGAATACAACAATACCGTGCCTTTCCCCGATCAGTACCAGCTCGACGTGCTCTTCAACATGCAGCCGCAGCTGCTTTCGGGCGAGCTAACCGACTACGCGTACGACGCTTATCCGCCCGGTCTGCCGATCGACGATCCACGCAAGGGTCGCGTCCAGCTCAGTCTGGATTGGATCGAGAATCAGTTGTTGAGCTTCGACGCGGCGACGGGGGATCCGCTCTCGCCTCAAGGGATCAACTACATAGCCGCGTTCCCTTTCGCCCCGGAATCGATCGCTGCGGTGCGGCTGATTGGGGACGCCTTCACGCTGATGCTGCGTAACCACCTGGGCGGTGGAAGCAGTGTGACGGTGGATATTCCACTGACCGCGGCATCGCTGACCGCTAACCTGATTGACTATGCCGATTCGGACAGCGTGCCTACGCCCATCGACGTGCGCGGCTCTTTTGGCCCGCCGAACATCCTGGACGGGATCTGGGATGGACGCGTGGTCTACGGACTCGAACGTCAGCCGTACATTACTGAGCTGTTCACCATGGTGGTGGAGCTTACTCTTGGTCAAGGCGACATTGATCCGGCCACCACGGCGTCGGCTATCGAGCTCTACAACCCGTACCTTAGTCCCGGCTCACCGACCAGCGACTTGAATTTGGGTCTCTATGATCTGGTGATCGACAATACCGCGTATCCGCTTCCATCGATAATGCTCGTCCCCGGCGTCTTTGTCGTGTTCACGAACGGGATACCTGGTCCCAGTTCCCCTACCTCGCCCTGGACCCTCACTGTTGACGATACGGGTGCTACGAACCCGTGGTGGTTGACGGGCAATTCGACCGTTGACCTGGTTCTTCGTGCCGGAGCCCTATCGGTGAACGTCGTCGTCGATCGGTTTGGTACATCAGCGGCAAGTGGAACGGGGTTTGGGGAGATCTTGGCTCCGGGCAACGCGAATACGGGGGATTCCTTGGAGCGCGATACGAGCGTGACCTTCGCCGGTACGGGCGGCAGTTGGAGGCTCACTGTTCCGGTGGCCCTTGAGCAGGGCGGACACTCCATGAACATCCCGAATGTTAATAACCACATCGACCCCAACATTCGCCCCGTGCAGGCGGACTTCGACAATTCCGGGTCGTTGACGGGTGCGTTCCCGACGACCGGTTCCTTGTTGCTGCTGATGCGCCACGCCAACACCGAGACCGATCCGTTTACCGCCTGGCTCACGAGTGCCGCCGGCCTTAACCCGGCCCCTAGCGAGGAGACCCAGATCGACAACGGGCGCATGCCGGTGTTCGATGTGGCCGAGAGCTATCATTCTACGGCCGGCGGACCGGGTGCGGGGCAGCCCGCGGGTCAGATCGTAGATGGGCTGAATGCCCTGCCGTGGGGGCAGTACATCTTTGACTACTTCACCGCCCTACCATTGGACGATCCGGCCGGCCCATTGCCGGTGTCGCCGAAGGTGGAGGAGTTCGGTGCCCGCGTCCACGGGCGAATCAACATCAACACCGCTCCGTGGAAGGTACTCGAAGGCTTGCCCTTGATACCGGGAACCGATCTGCCGGGTCCATTTGCCACGCAGATGTCCATCACGGTCGATCTGAACAACGGCCCGGGCAATGCCAGCGAATTGTGGATCGGGCCCGAACTGGCCATGGCGATCGTCGCCTA
>JADFPW010000417.1 GCA_022562105.1 Planctomycetota bacterium | reverse complement strand
CGAAATCGCCGTGGGGGAAAGGGGGCTTTCTGCGCCGACCACGGTGGACCATACCGCCAATCCGACGATCGTCGCACACTACACCGACTGGCAACGCTCACGTCGCCTCATGAAATATGCGGGTTAGCGAGAAAATGCTGGCGGTGTTCGAGACGGCCGCCCGGTACCAGATGTACCACGCCCTCGCCCTACTGGCGGTGGGATGGTTGGCGTCGGGGACATCATCTCGGCGCATCCACGCGGCCGGCTGGGCTTTTTCCATCGGAATCGTATTGTTCTCGGGGAGCCTTTATGCCATGGCCCTGTGCGGCATTGGCGCCTTCGGGGCGATAACGCCGTTGGGCGGTGTCGGGTTGCTTGTCGGCTGGGCATTTCTGCTGTGGTCTGCCCTTTCCATCAAGCGAGCGCCCAGCACCGACCCGATTTCCTGACCGCTGCCCAACCGATGGGCGACTGTCGGGTGCTACGGGCCAACTTGTTGGCCCGTGTTTTCATCGGCCTGGTGAGGCGAAGGTCTCGTTGAAGGCGCGGAGCGCGTCAGGCGAGGAATCAAGGCGCCAATTGTGTTCCCCCTCACGGCGTTTATCGTAATTGAACCAGACGACCGCTTTGATGGATGGACGAGCTAGAACGGCTCGATAGGCCTCCCGAATCCACTCGGCCTTGCGACCAGGATCGCCGGGAACGCAGCCAAACTCGCTGATCATCACCGGTTTGTTGGGATAGCGATGGGCAAACTCATCCAACTGACGGGCGAATACACTGTCGAACGACTCCCAATGGTGCCATTGGTCGTGCTTCTCACCCCAGTTGTAACCGTCCAACGCGACCCAATCGACGACGTCGTGGCCCGGATAATAGCGATGGATTTCGTAGTCCGGTGACGAGGGTACGCTCACATGATTCGGTGCCCACACCCATTCCACATTGTCGGCCCCGGCTTCGCGGAAGATACCGTGCACACGGCGCCAGGCCGTGCGGAACGCCTTCGCATCGCCCGACCACCCAACCCAGTTTCCGTTGAACTCGAACCCGAAACGCAGCAGAACTCGCCGCCCGTCCGCCTTCGCATCAGCAGCCCAACGGCGGAAGTGATCGTCATAGGCCCCGCCAACAATCTCGCCCAGAAATCGTTCTCCCCGCTGGTGCCAGTGGGTCAATTCCAGAGAAACGAGCGGGGTCACGCCGCGGCGATGAAGTTGGTCCATGGCCGCCTTGGGAAATGGGCAGGACAAGTCACGAAAGAACAGCACGTAGTCCGGAACGGATGCTAGATTCGTGATCTCCCGATCCAGCCGGTCGCCATACGTCTTGCCACCCCAATAGATTTGGTACAGTCCCCATGCAACCGGTGTCCGCGATGCCGGCTGACTCCAGGCGGTTTGCGGTCGGACGGCGCCTAGAACCATCGTCACCACGGCGATGGTGAGCCGGACGTTCCAGCCGCTCAGGATCATTCGGTTTCCCCGTTCGGCGGTGGCTGGTCCAGGCCGTGGGACTGGTCGCCCGGCGCAGGTTGCTACTCGGGTGTTCATCGAAATGGTGTCGCCTGGCGTGTTCATCGCTTTCACCGCTCGGGCCCAAACCGTGGATCGCTCAGAATAGGGTACCGGAATCTCCGGCAGGAAGGTATCCCAACTGACGTCGAAGGCTGGGTACTGGGTGCCATGGACAAGCAGGGGTACTGGGTGCCATGGGCACGCGCAGCTTGCCCGTGTCGGCGCTCGTGGATCGCACGACGATTGCACGGCCGAACAAGTTGGCCTATGGCACCCGGCACCGAGTCAAGGCGGACTCTCCGGTCCGCCGTATGGATTGCGCAGACGGGCGACCAACTCCTGCCGTCGCCGCCCGAGCCTGACTAACCGATCTCCCAACTGCAGACAGCAGCGTCCCCTCTTCATTCCAGCGAGGGGAGTGACTTTCCGATCGCTCGGATCTTGATGTTCATGTACCATACCATGTCGCCGTGGTCCTGCAGGACAAGGTGGCCTTTCGGCGTTCGCCCATAGTTCGGCATCGACGTGAATTTGCTATCGGCGACCCGTTGCGCCCATTCCGGGCTGCCCAAGTCGTACTCCACGATCTTGACGCCGTTGAGCCAGTGCTCGACGTGATTGCCTTGGACCAGGATGCGCGCCCTATTGAACAGACCAACCGGCTCGGTGACGTCGCCCACGGGGGCGTGCAACGCGTAGTTCGAGCCGGCTGACGTCTTGGCGTTGCGACCGTCGAAATGTTCCCGGTTGTCCAGGATCTGCATCTCCGGGCCCGACAGCCACGGATGGGACATCCGGCCATTGACCCGATAGAAGATCCCGCTGTTGCCGCCGGCGCTGATCCGCCAATCGATGGTCAGCTCGAAATCGTCGAACTGCTCGTCGGTCATGATGTCCCCGCCCGGTCCGACCCTGACCAGGCAGCCCTCTTTGATTTGCCAACCAGACGGAAACTCGTCCTTGCCGTATCCCCGCCATCCGTTGGTCGTCCTGCCATCAAAGAGCAGACGCCAGCCGGCCGCTTTCTCCTGCTGGGTCAAGTAATTCCGCGGGCGCATTGACGGACCCGGTAGTCGTTTGCCGGGCCGATCTTTCGGGATCGCATTCAGCGTGTACCACGCCTCCGTCGTCCAGGGCAGATCCCCGTCTTCGGACAAACACGGCGGCAGCAGTCGAAGGTAGACCAGATGCGACGTCTTGAGCGAGTCCATCTCGAGGAACACTCGCCGGCGATCGCGCGAGACGTAGGCTGCCTGGACCGGATAGCGCACCCCATCGCGATACGGCGATTGGCCCGTCTCCACATCGAACGGCCACTGCTCGATGTAGTACGAGTCCGCCTCCCACCCGACCCGCACATCGAGGGGTTTGGTGAACTCGATCTCCAACCCGTTGGTCATTGGCCGGACCGCGGCCATCTCGAAGGTGTCGCGCCCGCTTGGGCCGATCGAGTGGATCGTAGTGCGCGTTTGTCCGTTCGGTGTCCTGTCTGCTTCGATCCACGGCGGCACCCCATTGGCGTCTGAGATCGATAGATCGCCAATGTGTTCCTTGAGGCCGCCGAGGAATCGAAATGAGCAACCCTGAATGTAGTCATCGACCAGTTCGGGAACGACGCGATAAAGTTCATCGCTATCCTGGACGGACACGAGCTGCGGCTCGAGACACAGACGGTTGTCAAGCCCAATCTCTGCAATACGTTGTTCCAAGTCGATGTGCGACTTGTTGGGCAACCTAGCGCGTTCGATTCTACCACCCGATTCGCCTACTGGCGGGAGAAACACCAACGAAGATCCTCGGCTGTTCGGACAC
>JADFPW010000063.1 GCA_022562105.1 Planctomycetota bacterium | reverse complement strand
CGTGCGAATGAGGACGCAATCGAGTTGCTGGCGTCGTCGCTGGCGCAGAGCGGGCCTGGGGATGCAGGTAGCTTGCAGCGCGGTCTGCGCGATTTCACGCGGTGGCACCGGTGCGAGTCGCTACGTGTTACGGATGCGAGCGGAATCGTGCTGGCATCCATGATCCTGGATGAGGTCGGAAAGAAAACGAGCCGCGGACTTCAGTCCGCGCGGACGGAAGTCCGCGGCTCGCCGGCGGCGCAACCTGCTCGGCCGCCACGCGCTCGTAGAGGTGAAACAGCCGGTCGCGCATTCGCTGAAGACCGAAACGGTTTCTGACGGTCTGCCGGGCCTGTTTTCCCATCTTGCGGCGGAGCGTCGGATCGAGAGCAAGCGTGCGCATCGCGTCAGCCAACGCCGCGACGTCCGCCGATTCGACCAGCAGCCCATCGCCGCCTGACTCGATCATCTCCGGCAATGCCCCCACCCGAGTGGCGATGGTGGGCAACCCAGCCTCCATGGCCTCCAGAACACAGATGGGCATTCCTTCGGCGTGGCTCGGCAGTACGAAGACATCAGCCGCGGCGAGAACTCGCGCCTTTTGTGATCCAAGCACCGCACCCGACACCTCCACCGCACCTCCAAGCCCGCGCTCAACGACCTGACGCTGCAGCTCCGAAACACTACCGGCGCTTCCAGCCGGTCCCACGATCTGCAGCGTGAACGGAACCTGTGGAGTGGGCGACGGGTGGCACGGTCTGGAACTCCAGGCCGGGGAGTGTGCGGAACCCGCCAGCAAAACTTGCGCGGCGTCGAGCAGATCGAGTACGCCCTTCTCGCGATCCAGCCGCGAAATCATGACAAAACGACAGGCACGCGGTTCACGCTGACACCGCTCATCGTCGATCGGAGCAAACGAGCCGCGGACTTCAGTCCGCGCGGACTGAAGTCCGCGGCTCGACTCGGCCGGCGAACCCTCATCGGTTCGTGGACACGCATTCTCGATCACCTCGACGCGGGCTCGCGGGGCGATGACCCCGATGCGATCGGCCCAAGGTTCGGAAAGCGCTACCACGGCGTCCGCGTAGTGGAGCGTCGATCGGATTATCCAGCGGCCGACCGGGCCTCGTTGATGGTAGAACTCCTCGAATCGACCGCCGTGAATATGCACGATCACCCGGCGACGCCCGCCGAACACGCTCTTGGCCAGCACCAAATCCAGGGCTGACCGAAAGAACGACCCCTCGCTGCATGTATGGATGTGAACCAGGTCAATCTTGTGGCGGCGCAACGCGGTGGCCAAGCGTCGAAGCTGGCCAACGTGTCGCCCGATTCGTGGGTGGATGGCTTCGCGTGACGCAGCCAGGGTGATCGGCAGGTGGTGAATCCGAACCCGGTCCGCGGGGTCAAGGGCAAGGATTTCGCCCACCACCGTGGCCATGCCGCCAATCGTATGCGGCGCCGGTCCCACGAGCATTACGCGAATCATGGCCCGGTCTCCCACGCCTGTCGGCCGCTGCGCTGCCGATGGATCCCACAGTCCTCCCGCTCCTGCCGATACGAATGTGGGCGGCCATCTCGAACGTTGATCCTGCGTAGAGATGGTCGGCCCAGTCGCGCCGCACCGGCGGCGCCAGCCCATGGCGATGCCCACCGGACGCTTGTTTTATCGGTGTTCGCCGGTGGCGGCTTAACCGGCCAGCGCGGAACAGGCGCCGGTTCGGCACTGTTCGTAAGCCTCGAGGTAGCGGTCGAGCATCCCCGTATGGCTGGCGTGTTTCTCGATGTGCCGACGTCCAGAATCGCCCATGCGCCGACGCAAGGCAGGATCGCGCCCCAGGCAGTCGATGGCAGCGGCGAGCTCCTTCGGGTCTTGAGTCGCCGTCAGGAGCCCGGCACCCGAAAGCTCGACGCGATCCGCAAGGTCTCCGGTCCGGGTGGCGACGATGGCCAGCCCCATGGACATGGCCTCTAGAACGCCGACCGGGGCGGCCTCGCGATCCGATGACAGGACAAACAGATCCGCCGCCGCGAGCCAGGGCCTCACGTCATCGACCGCCCCGGCCAGCGTGAACCGGTCTGCCACGCCCAGTCGCTTGGCGAGATCCTCGACCTCGTCTCGCAACGGGCCGTCGCCTACCCAAACGAAGTGGGCGTTGGCGTGCGTTCGCGCTGCGGCCTCGACCAGCAATCCGGGATTCTTGACCGGTTTGAGCGAGGCTACCGAGACGCAGATCACCCGAGGGTGGGCGGATGACTGGCCAGGCCGTGGAATCGCAGCGGGTTCTACCGAGTTGGGCCTAAAACGATAGCAATCGACGCCGTTCTGCAGGAGGTTGACGCGCGAGACGGGGATGGTGAACGTCTCGGCCACCTGCTCGGCCACCACATGGGATACGGCGTAAAGATCGTGGGTCATGCCCGCCAGAATGCGCCCGAGCCCGCGCCATCGACGCGGGGGGGTCTCCAGGAACCCATGAAATGTGTGCATATGAAAGGGGGAGCCCTTGCATCGCAGGGCGGCCACACATTCGGCCCAGACGCTGAAGTCCTCGCTGTGAAGAACGTCGGGGCGCCAGTCGCGGATGATTCGTCGCAGCCGAAACGGAGTGCGCGGATCGTTGGGGCCGGCTCGGAGAACGAACAGGTCCACCTCCGAATCCACCGCATCGCGGAGTGCGCCCAACTCATGTTGACAACAGATCGCTTGGGGGATTCCACGCTTGGTGAGCCCGTTGGCGACGGCGATCAGAACTCGTTCGAGCCCTCCCCGGCGCAGGGAGTGGATCACATGAAGCACGCGCGGCTGGCGATCGGCGGCGCCCGCCATATCGTGCGCCACAGGATCATAGGGGCGGGCCGATCCGAGCCGGTCGAGGTGCTCGCCGGCCACTGAAGGCTCATGGGCGACCCTCACCGGCGGGATCCCAACCCGACCAACGTTCGAGTGGGCTGCAACCCGGGAATCGGGCTGCCCGGATGACGGTCGACGAGGCCGCCACGCGGCTGGGCCGAAGCCTGCACACCCGCCGTGGCAGTGACTCCCGCTAGCCGCTCGTTCTCAGCCACCCGTAGCAGGCACACGGGCATGGCCAGGAACCACCAGAATTCTTCGATGTAAATCTGGGACATGAAGACACCGCAAACGAGCATGATGAAGATGGAAGTACCGAGGGCGTAGGCCCGCCATCGCACCTCGAGCGACGCCGGTGAGAAGCGAGCAGTCCGACGAGCACGGTGCAGGTACAGGTAGGCATTGAAGATCATGGTCATCAGGACAGCCAGGCCTGGAATGCCGAGCTCGGCGGCGCAGCGCAGATACGTGCTATGAGCATCTCTCTGCCTGGTGACGCGATCGTAGGACGCCGCCATCGGGCGGAAATTAGCGGCGCCGGCGCCCAATGGATGGTCCAGGAACATGCGATACGCTACGTCCCAGATTCGGCGGCGGGCGGCCGACGAGCTGTCGGCTTCGGCGCGCACCGATCGTTCCAAGGCGGCGCGTCGCTCCTGTCCCGGCGGGGCATCGACGATGGGTTGGACTTCCGGGGCCGGCAGCATGGTCTTCATGCGTTGACGAAACCCGTCATCCATCAGAAACACAGCCATCGCCAAACCGGGAATCATGAGTGCGAGAATCTTGCGTCGGTGACCTCGGATGGCGAAGACGGCGGCGAAAACCGTCCCGAGGGCTATGGCGACGAACGCCGCTCGAGTCTGCGTGAGAATCAGACCGTTGACCGTCAGGCCTCCGGTAATGACGCACACCACCTTCCCGAGTTTTCCACTGCGCATGTAGAGCATTCCGATGATGGGAAGCATGATGGCGAAATGGGCACCCAGGAAACTGCTCTCCCGAAAGTCCGGTCCGCCGATGCCGTTAAGTCGGGATCCACTGAATCGCCACACCGGAGCCTCCCATGCGCGATAGGCGTTGTACAACGTGCCCAGCACCAGGGTCCACAGTAGCATGTCCAGGCGAGAAAGTGTCGTCACCACGTGCGTCATGAGCAGACAAAACAGAATCACCTTGGCCATCTTGTCCAAGACTTGGAGTTGCTCGTTGAACGTGCCGTACCGGGCGGTGTTTTCGTATCCGCTGATCATCGAGATCCCGACGGCTAGCACCATGGCGATCATCAACCACTCCTGCCCCCACATCGAGCGAGAAGCCAACTGAAGCGTGTGTTTGCGCAGTAGCACGCCGGCTAGCAGAAATACGCCGATGGTAAACGCGTAGCGCAGGTTCAGAACGGCGATGGTCTGCCCCCACCACTGGTTATCCGGCCAGAGGAGGTAGTGAGTCACGTAGCCCAACACTCCGACCAGCGGCGCATACAGCGTGCCGATGCAGCAACCGGAGAAACTCAGCAACAGGATGATCGTTTTGATGCCCATGGTGTCGATTCTCGATGCGACGTCCCCACCCGCCGCAAGACATCCTCGTATACATCGACCGTTCGAGACCAGCAGTCACGCAGATCGAACTCCGCCGCCCGCCGAACGGCGCCCACACCCAGACTCTCACGAAGCTGCGGATTCGACGCCAATCGGGCCAGTACCCCGGCCAGGGCCGAACCGTCGCCGGAACCCACCAGGAGGCCGTTCACCCCGTGGGTGATGATCTCAGTAGGCCCGCCGGCACGGGCGGCCACCACCGCTCGACCCGCCGCCATCGCTTCCAGTACTACCAGCCCCAGTGGCTCGGGACGCTGGGAGGCATGAACCACAACGTCCATGGCGGCATAGGCTGAGGGCATCGCAGACACATGCCCTGCGAAGTGAACGAGATGGTGGATTCCCAATCGATGAGTAAGGCGCTGGAGCTCATCGTGCAGATTCGGTTCGCCTGGCACCGGACCCCCGACCAATACTGCCCGGGCCATGGGGTGGCGATCGACCAGATTCGCAAACGCGTGCAGAAAGTGCGCATGACCCTTCCACTCCGTCAGGACGGCCGGCATCCCCACCACCAAGTGATCGTCGGTCCAACCCCATTCCCGGCGCACGCGACTCCGATCGGCGAGCCCGCCGGCGAAGCGATCCACATCGATACCGTCGTAGCAAACGACCACACGATCCTCGCCCACTCCGGCTGCCACCAGATCGTCGGCGACAGAGCCAGAGATGGCGACAATGCGCTCTGTTCGTCGAGCCAGCCAGCGAACCGTGGCACAAGGCCACACCCAGCCGCGCTGGTGCGAAACCACCGGACGGCGCGTAAGTCGACCCGCGAGGATCGCAGCTCGATTCACCAGCAGATCGTTGTTGGCATGAACCAGATCGACGTCGTGCTCCACCACGTATCGTGCCAACCGCAGCGCCAGCGGAAGATCAGCCGCCATCACCGACGCGACGAATCCGATGTGAGCGCGCCACGCAGATTGATCGCGAAATCGTCGCAGCTTGACGGCGCGACGCATGGCTGACGTCTCATGCAGTGGAATCACCTTGACCGACGAGTCCGCGGTGTGATCGGCCGGCAGCGGATACCCGAGCGCCAGGCTCGCTCGCCAACCATGGCGAACACACCGTTCGCTCAAATCGAGTGCGCAGCGGGTCGATCCTCCGAAGCCGATCGCGTTTTCCATGTAGAGAATATGCACGATCTATCCGGCCATCCCCGAGGTTCCGGGGTTCATCGCCGAACGAGCGGCGACCGCGACAGTCCCGGAACGGGTGCCACTGGCGGCTTGCCCGCCAGTGCCCGAGCGGGCGGCGATGCCTAGGCCGGCGTCTCGCTCGCGATCCGGATTCGCCGGCTGGATCGATGGTGGACGACTCGCCGCGACTGCGCTCACCACATCGTCAAGCAATCGACTCAGCGACCCGGCAGCCTCGACGGCCGAGGGAACCACGCGCCGCGCCGGGCGCCGGCGAAACGCGTTCCGGTCGTCTAGGAACTGGTGAACGACTCGTTCCACTGCTCGCTCGAGATGCTCGGGATCCGTCGGGGGAGCATGAGCAGCGTGACCGTATTCATCGAGCAGATCCGACGCCTCGCCCGCGTGACACAGGCCGAACACGTAACAGCCCATCCCCATGCACTCGGTGATCTTGCCCGGAAGCACACCGGCGCAATTCGGACCCGGATCGACCACCACGACGGTGACGTCCGCCCCGAGCAGACGTTGCAACGAATCCCGCCGCGTGACGTATCCGTCCAGGCTTAGCAAATCACTCAGACCGTAGCGCTGGGCCAAATGCCGGAGATGCTCCGCGTGCCCTGCCTCGACCGACCCGAGGATTCGCAATCGAAGGAGCGTCTGGGGAACACGCCCCGCACGAACCAGTCGGCCGATGGCTTCCACCAGCGGATCAATGCGTCGATGGCCGTACAGGCGACCCGCGTAGAGCCACACGAAACGATCGGCGTCATCCGGTTCACGGTGCGGCGTCGAATCCGACGGCAGCTCGGTCGCGTCGAAACCGTTGTAGATGGTTTGGAACGGCCGATGGCCAACGTCGCGACCCAGGGATCGGACATACGCTGTCTTCTGTTCGCTTACCGTGACGATCGCGGAGCTCCCCTTGAGCGCCCAACGCTCCATGGCCAGTTCCAGCCGCCGCCGAAACCGCCCCAGCCAGGTGCGCAGCACGTCACCGTGCCATAGATCGCGGTAGTCGACTATTACCGGACGTCTTGTGATCCGGCCCGCAATCACGGCGGCCAACCAGGGGGCGAAGCCCGGAACCGAAGCTACGATGACATCGACTCGGTCTCGACGAATAACACGGACGGCGCGCCTGACCATGCCGGGCAGCGCGGTTACACCTTCGTCGGGAATCAGGAAATGGCGGGTCAGCCATCGCTTGATCCCATCCACCGCTCGCGCAACCGCCGGTACGACCACCCCTGCTCGAACCGCTGGTGATGGAGTTGCATCACTAACGTGCATGCGGTCGTTCGGCGTCGATACGGCATGGGCCTGCGCAACGGCAGTACGACCGAATACTGCTCGAACGGCTAACGAGGCCATCCGCACCGGCCACTCGAACGGTTGCGGACATGCAACTCGATAGACCCGCGTCTCGCTGGGAATCTCGTTTAAGAGTTCCGTGTCCGTCGGCGTGGCGGGGGGCGGTCTCAGCGTCACCACCGACACGCGCCAGCCCCAGTCGGGTAGGTATCTACAGAATCGCTGCGTGCGTAGCCGCCCAACGCTCGGCAGTGGGGCGAAATCCGATACCAGAAACAGCACGTGGCGCCGGCCCGCCGACCGCCAGGTGCCACTGGTGGCTTGCCCACCAGTGCTGGCGAACTGCCTTGCCGTCGCGTCCTGCTCTATGCCGGACATGGCGCCTCCCGCGATTGCATCCGTGACGCCCGTACCGCTCGGGCGCGATCATAAACCTCTTCCATGGCAGCGACATTGGCATCAAAGTCGAAGTGAGCCCGTGCGAACTGTCGTCCGCGACGCCCGAGGGTGCTGCGAAGCTGTGCGTCGCCCAGCAAGCGACCAATCGCCTCCGCGAGCTTCTCATGGTGCGCCGGGGAGACGAGAATCCCGCCGACGCCGTCTTGCACCGCTTCGTCCACGCCCTGCACATCAAACGCAACGACGGGTACGCCCATCGCCTGGGCCTCTACCGCCGAAACACCGAACGCCTCGGACAGCGAGGGCATGGCCAACACGTCGAACTCGCTCAATATGCCGGGAATCTCGTCGTGGGGAACCGCACCGGGCCAATCGATGTAGGCAGTCACGCCCAGCTCATCGGCCAGTCTATGCAGCGAATCACGCATCGAACCGTCCCCGACGATCACGAATCGAACATCCGGAAAACGGGCTACGACATTCGGGACGGCACGGACCAGGTAGTCGGCGCCGTAGTAGCGTTCCAGGTGCTTGACGAAGCCCACGGTCAACCGGCTGGATCGACCGAGCGACGCCGGCCGAGGGTGGAATCGCGTCAGGTCCACACCGAACGGGATGACCGTAATCTCGGTTTCATCCAGCTCCGCGTAGGCGGCTGTATGTCGGGCGAGGTAGTGCGTCGTGGCCGTGACCGCGTCCGCCGCTCGCAGGAGGTCTACCTTTCGTTTGCGCGCGTCAGGTGGTTCGACGAGTTGGGCGCCGACCGTATCGACGTCGGATCCCCAAGTCGAGATGACTAGCGGGGGTCGGGTCACCGCGTCGGCGGGGTGTTGAAGCCACCACATGGGGTGGTCTTGAAGATAGTGAACGTGGATGACGTTCGGATCCACGCGTTGAACCGCACGGGCCAGGAAGTCTGAGTAGCGGCGCCACCATCGGTGCGGACAGGTCACGCCGAATCGAGGAACTCGTAGCGGGATAACCTGCACGCCGGGAATCTCCGCGCTCGATCGGCTCAGAACGGTAACCTGCGAACCATTCGCCGACAGGGCGCTCGCCCATCGCTGCGTATGTACGTTGCGAGCCTCGGCCAGCATTAGTAGGCGCACGCCACCACCTCCTCGTCGCGCCCCGCCGCAGCCGCTCGCACATCGGCACGATCTGGATGCAGAGCTGCATCAAACAGCGCCGCAAGCTGTTCGGTCGCTGCCCGCCGTGTAAAACGCTTGACGAACGGAGTCTGGGCGACCGGAAGCAGCTTGCCCTGCACGTACCGTTCGTAGAGACCCTCCAGGCCTGCAGCGACCGCCTGCGGATTGTCACCGGGCAAGATGGTCGCGTGGCCGTATTGTCGCAGCAGACCTTCGTTTTCCCCCGGCTGGGTGTTCAGGCTCAGGATATGCACGCCACTGGCCATGTATTCGTACAGCTTGCCGGGCACGGTCAGTTGGACCTGGGGCTCGACGTGCTGAATCAGCAGCAGGACGCGGGCAGCGCGCAGCCGGCGTAGGCACTGCTCATGGCTCGTCCACGGCAGGAACTTGCAGCGGGCCTTCGTCGCCGGCGGGTCAAACGCCCCATCCAATTGCGTCCCCATGCAGGTGATTCGCAGATGCGATTCAGCTTCGGGACGTTGCTCGAGGAATCGATCCACACCGGCGAAGAAACCCGCCGGATTGCGCGACCCGTAGAACGTCCCGCAATAGACGATGCTGAAATCGTCATCGGGTCGAACGTCACCGTCGAAGTCGGCGTGGTCATACCCGTTGCCAATGGTGATGAACTTGTCTCGCGGCAGATCGGGATGGTCCCGCTGCATCGCAGCGTTGGCCAGCGCCGTCGCGCTGACCACAAACGACGCCCGCCGACAGATCTGGGTTTCCAAACGCCGGTTCCAACGGTCGTGACGCTCGCTTCGCGCTCCATAGTTGTAGTGTTGAAGCCAGGGGTCGCGAAAGTCGGCAATCCAGGGCCGGTGAGTCCAACGGTGCAGCGCCAAGCCGGCCAGATGATCCGAAAAGGGCCACGACGTGCTGTACAACAGATCCACACCCTGCGATCGAACGATCGAAATCCCTCTCATGACAGCAGGTATCGCCCAATAGCTCTTGGTATCGGGGACGGCTGCGCCGTCGAGCATCCCACGCAAACGCCATTCCAACGCCCGCCCGATACGTCCGCCCCACGACGCGTTCTTCATACGGGCCAGAATCCGCTCGTATTCCAGGCCTCGGGTCCGATGGACCTGCGTTCGGTGACCGAGCTCGACGAGCATGCTCGGATCCCGGCTGGTCACCGTGGAGCATTTCGGCGTCAGCACATGGGGCTCCCACCCTAGCTCGGGCAGGTATTTGCAGAACTTCACGGTGCGCATGACGCCACCCGCCGCCGTCGGCGGAAACTCGTAGGCTATCATCAGCACCTTCACACTCGTTCTCCGCTGGCCCGTCGCCGCGTAGTCACGTCCAGAAAAACCGGTAAGCCCACCACCCCAATAGACGCCTGCCGACACGTCGCGGGCGCGCACCGCTGCCGCGCAACGCTACCGCGATTCCGACGGCGTCGAGACCTCCCTGGTTTCTTCGGATTACCGGACCGTGAAGTGAAGCAACGGGGGTTCTACGAGGACGGGTCAGCCATCGAGCGCATCGACGGCGCCTCCGCGCAATAAATGCAGATGGTCAGTGGTGAGGTTCATTACCAGCGCCACCCGTTGTCCTGTCGCACCCGCACCGGAATGGAATATGCGATGTAGAGTTTCCTCCCCGTCGTGCGTCTTTCGCACCAGCGGATCGCCGGTTGCGTCGAGCCACTCGCAGGCAGCCGGGTGGCGTTCGACTTCTATGAGGGTGTAGAGCGCTTCGATAGTAGACTCTGCTCCGGAGTTGTGATTGATGCGGGCCTGTTCATCAATGCCGTCGTAACCCCGGCCGGTGGCGGGATCGTACATGGGCTGCCCGGCTGCGTTATTCCCCGTCAGCCAGCTCGCCGCCAGGCCCGCCATCACCGCGAATCTATCCTCCCCAGTCGCCTCGAACAGGCGGATCAATCCGACGGCTACGCACCGCACCGCGTAGGCGATCCGCTCGAACGGCCGGGTGTTCTCCTTCTCGTCGAAGGTCATCGAGTGACGCCACCCTTCGACGAGTAGCCGCGGATAGAACTGCTCGGCTTCGGGTCGGGCCAGGGTAACCAGACCCGCCTCAGCCAGGGCTTGCGTCTGGGAGTTTCCCCAGCCATGCCACAAGCCTGGTGCAGAGGCGTGGGCGCCGAAGGGAAACTCGTTCATCGAACCGTACCGCATCAGGGCGATACCCTCGCCAAACCGCTCGAGCAGCGTCGCGACCCTCGGATCCGGTTCCACTCGTTGGAGCATGGTCAGCCCCAGGATCGCTTCGCTGGTCGCGTCCGCGGCGTGTCCCTGAATCAACCACTGCGGAACCGTTCGCCCGTGGTGCGGCGATGTTTGCGGGTAGTGGTCGAGCAGGGCAAGGAGGTGGGGCACCGTTCGGCGAGCCCGCTCGGCGCACTGACGGGCAAACTCCGCATTGGCGTCACCGAGGATCGAGGCCCCGGTCGCCAGAGCCCACAATCCGCGAGCCGCCCACCAGTGAACCGCATCCGCTCGGCTGCGCAGATGGGTCCGATTGACCTGCAAACGCTTGTTCAGGACAAAGTTGTGAAACAGCCCGTTTTCCTGCTGCATGTGCATGACGAAGCGAAGCAAACCCTCGGCCTTGCCCTGCGATTCGCAGTCGCCGGTCGTCTCGAAGTGACGAAGGTATACCACCGCCGCTCGGGCCACGTCGTCCACACACGCCACCCCTTCCGCCGCGTCGCCGACCGGCTGATAGGCCGGGGCATCGGCGTAGAGGTGGACCCAACGGATGGTCTCGCCATCGTGCACAACCTCATCGCTGAGATGATCGAGATGGGCGAGATTGATTCGGCTTGTGGTTCGCGGTTTCCGTTGCGGCGACATGGCGGGAATGCTAGACGATCATTACGATGGGTTCAATGGACGAAAACGGGACTGCGCCCCCGGTTGTGACCGAGACATGCGATTGGTAGGGTAGGTGGCATGAGCCACTCTGCACCGAGTGCGACGTGCTTGGTCCTGGGCGCATGTTTCAGTCTGACGGTGCCCATCGCTGGCGTCGTCACGGCGTTGGTAGCGACACAGTCGGCGGCAGAAGCTCCGGAAACGCAGCAACCCGATAGCTCCGTTGAACCCCCCTCCACAGGATTTTGGGACAGGCTCAAGAGCTTGTTCGAGGCAGAACCCGGGTCGGATGGGAGAATCGAACCCTACTGCGAGATCACCTACCTCGAAACACCGCGCATCAAAGGTGCAGTTTTTTCGGCGGATGGCAAGACAATCTACATTCTAACGATTGGCAAGTCCATCAACGTCTGGGCGATATTGGTCTACTGGTGGCCGGAGGCTATGGGTGCGATGGCCGGATTGTCAGTGGCTGCGTTCACCATCATCGTGCGCAGGGTGGTCAGACAAAAGCAGGACAAGGGCAGGCCGTACTGCCGACAATGCGGCTACTGTCTGCAGTCTCTTGTCGAGGATCGCTGTCCAGAATGCGGCGTCAATGTCAGCGTAAAGAAACCCGTCATCGGGCGCTCCACAAGGCGCAGAATCCTTCCTTGGGGTGTCGCGTGTGCCATGATCGTCGGAGGCTACGCCGCACTTCATGTCGCACAGGTGTCGAGACGCGGTACGGCGAGCGCCTGGCTGAATTGGTGGTCGTTTGATCTCTTGAGCTGGGCGACGGACAATAACAAGCCATGGCTCATCAGTCGGGCATCCTTCGTGAATCGCGTCCTCGAGGTGGATGTCGGCACCGGAGAGACCATCCGTACGATATTCGCTGGAGGGGGGTATGCGCAACTGCCGTTGGTGCGTTCACCGGATGGGCTGCGGCTATTCCTGACCGGTTATCCCAGTGAACTGCGGATGCTTGATGTGCCGTCCGGGCGCGTGAGTCGAACGCTGTTAGTAGAGGGATCGCTGGAGAGTGTCGGTGGGTTCTCGGACGACGGGGAGACGATATACGTCGCGGTGCTCGACAGAGACGCGGAGGTGACACGTCTAATGGCGTGGGATTGGGACACCGACGAGAAAGTGATTCTGCTTGAGTTGGATGCGGAAGTACACCGGACGGGCCATGGGCGGCGAATGCTACAGGCTCAACGATTCTATCGGGTTCCTGGGCGTGACCCACAGCTCATGATTCAATATCCACATGGCTACGGTGTCCATCAGAACACGGTCGAACTTGTCGTCCGTGATCTCGATATCGACGCGGCGGCGGTGGGAATGATATCAACGACGATCTGGCCGCGGTCCTCGCCGATGTTCAGCGCCGACGGCGAACGGATGCTCGTACAGACCTGGGATCGGATAGAGGAATGGAATCTGAGGTCCGGCGAGAGGATTACCAACATGACGGGAACCTTACGGCTTCCCCACCTGGACGTCCTCCAGCCGTTTCTGGATCGAGGTCGTCACAGGTTGTACGTGGGCGTAAGGGGAAGTCTTGTCAAAGGTGGAGTACGGCCACGGCAGAACCAATTGTGGGTTATCGATCTCCGCGAGAATCGGGTGATCGGCCGGCTTGCCAATCCGTACATGCCAAGCTTCGAGTCCATGGAGGTCTCACCGGACGGCAAGACGCTTCTGACCGTATGCATAAAGGGCAAGGACAGCCGAGGAAACTGGAGCTCCAGAGTGTATCTGTACGATCTGTCGGCGCTTGGAGAAGACCCCGGCCAACAGGACGAACAGGTGCCTGAGCACGAGGCGAGCCCGCGCTGATCTTCGCACATGCCCGCTCAACAAGGATCTGAGTTTGCCGACACGGACATTGATCCCTAGGCCCAAGGGTCAGCGTGTACGGCGGCCGGTTCGCCCTTAATCGTTAGTGACGAGACCGGGCCCAGTCGACCCACCCCAGGTCACGAAGACACCGAACCACTTCACCTGTACAACGACTTCTGCACACCATGGCGCGCCCCACCACATGGTCATGGGTCCATGGTCTACAGGCAATCCCCGAAACGGGCCAGGACGAAACCGCTGTCCAGCGGGTCCACGGTCCCGTCGCCGTTCTGATCCGCGTCGTCACATGACGAGTCGCCGGTGCCCACCGGACATCCGAACCGGGCCAGGACGTAACCGGAGTCGAGCGGATCGACCACCCCGTCGCCGTTGGCGTCGCCTTGGCAGGGTAGGATCGCAGACACATCGAGCACGAACAGCCCACCGGCGCGGTCGCTGACGATCACCGTACCGCTGGGGAAGAACGGATACGTATTCCAGGCGCCGATGTAGCCCGGATCGTCGCTGTCCGGGAAGGTGTCGAAGAAACCGACTTCGAACGGATTGAGCGGATCGGAGGCGTCGTAGACGCGAAGCCCACTGCTGTAGTTGGCCTCGAAGATGAAGCCGTTGTGGACGTAGAGGTTGTGATCGGTCGAGGGTTCGCTGTTCGGGAAATCGCTGATGAAGGTCGGATTGGTGAGATCGCTGACGTCGATGATCGTCGTGCGGGCGAGTTCGTCGACCTCGTCAAGGACATACAAGATCTGCCGGTCCGCGGTGAGCCAGCCGTGATGGGTATAGACGGGCGACGGATAGCTGGTCTGGCCGACGAGGAAGATGTTCGCCTTGTCGGTCACGTCAACGATATCCACCCTACCCTCCCAGCCGGCAAAGACGAATGCGATCTGACGACCGGCGTAGGGCCCCTCGGTGTAGGTCACCACCTGGGCGTCGTGGGTCTGGCCGGGCCAGGTGCCGACGTAGTCGGGAAAGGCCGGGTCGCTCAGGTCGTATATATCCATCGGGCCTCCGATGGCCAGATAGAGAAAACCGCTGACCTCATCCACCGCCAGGTTGTGCGTGCCCGCATTGAACGTGTGGACGCGTGTGACCAAACCGCTATCGATTTCCGAGACGTCGTACACGTACGTCGGTCCGTCGTCCGAGCTGCTATAGACGTAGTTCTGGTATACCTTCATGTCGCGGCCCTGGTTGGCCTGCAGCCGGATGTCGACGATGACTGGGTTGGTCGGGTCGGTGATCTCGACGAAACCGGTACCGGTCGATATTCCGATGATCGCGTACTCGCGGCCTGAGGGCGAGACGTAGCCCCACGAGTCTTCGGCGAAAGTGGCGCCGAAGTCGGCCAACGTGAGGTGGCTGTACATAGAGACGTTCTCGGACGGGAACCCCGCGACCGCCGGAGCGGGCACGAACAGGCCCAGCCCCAGACCACCTGCGAGCACACCAACAGTGCTTTTTCGCCTCGACATCGCGACATCCTCCGTATTGAACCCAGCTTGGAACACGTTGCCCGAACCGTCGTCGGGAACATAAGACTCCAGCGTAACCGAAGCAGGGGTGGATTTCGAGGGCGCCTACGTGGATTGGTCGAGATTTCTGCGTCCGAGACTCCGAGTCGGTCGATTCCGGCTTTGTCCTTGCCCGCTTCGGCTGCCGGGGAGAACGCACGGGCGCAGCCGATGAAGTGAGTCGACTAGCGGCGCCCGGGCTCGAACCGGGGACCTTGGGTTTATGAATCCCACGCTCTATCCAAACTGAGCTACGCCGCCTGATGCAGAGGGAGCCAACCCGTTCGCCGCGAAATGCCCGATCGCGCTCGACCGGCGGTGGCCCACTGCCAGTCCCACCATATCATCCCAGCCATCACGCCGCAGTCAAGACGGGGCCTCCAGATCGAACCCAGGTTGAGCGCATCGACGCGTCGCTGGCGCGGTAACCCAATCGCTACGGACTGGTGTGGCACCGGCTTCGGGCCAATACTGTCCGGGATTCTCCGATACCCACCGGACACCTGACACCTGATACCTAACAGATTCCGTACTTGCGCCAGGGGCGCCCTTGTGCTCTAGTAGGCCGCATGGCACGCAGGCCCAACCCCGGTACCCCACGCCCGGCCCCGATCCCCATCCCCAAGGATCAGG
>JADFPW010000416.1 GCA_022562105.1 Planctomycetota bacterium | reverse complement strand
TGTGCGGGGTTGTCTTGGCGTCGTACAGCTTGCCCACCTTGCCGTCCCGGTCGATTAGAATCGGATACGACAGTTTGTTATTCTTGGCGTGCTCCGCGGCGACCTCAGCGCTGGCCGTCTTGCTGGAGTCGATCGCCAACCACACCACGTCCTTGTCCTTGAACTCTTGGGTCAGCTTCTGGGTCGTCTTTAGTTTCGTGTGGTGTCGAAGGACAAACGGACACGTCGGGCAGGTCCACTCCAGAACCACGATCTTGCCCTTATAGTCCTTGAGGCTGACCTTCTTACCGTCCGCACTGTTGAGCGTGAACCCGGGGGCCGCCTTGCCAATCTCGACCTGCGCAGGATCCTCCGCACGAACCGACAGCCCTACTGCAAACACGGCCACGAGTGTAGGAATCCACATGGACAATCGACGAATGCTCATCACATTACTCCTTTGTTCCGCGGATCACTGTAAGGGATCCGACATTAGTTTCGCTCGCCCTAGCGCGTCTTGGACAAGCCTCTTTCCCAGCCGCGCCCGTGAGGAAGCGGTCCGTTTTCTCGCACGAAAACCGCTCCCTTACGGTCGCGGCTCGGTGGGTCACAACCCTTCTAGTACACCCTCTTGGGAATCCAAGCCAAACAAATAGACGGCCGGTTCGTCTTGATTGACGATGGCGATCATATCTCCTCCGGCCGCCGGCCGCCCCAACGTAGCACTATCACCGGCCGCGTCCACCTCAAAGTTGTCCAGAATCGTGTACGGGGCGATGGTTTGAAGCGCCACCACCGACGGCCCGTGGTCACTGGCGACGATCGCAGCGCGTCCGTTCTCAAAATGAGCAACCCACCGAACCGACGCGGAAAGCCCATCCAGGCTGGTTCGATGAAGCACGGTCAACGTGTCCGAGTTGACGATGGCCAGATCCGTGTTCCCGGCGAAAGCGTCGATCCCCACCACGACGACGTTGCCGTCGCCGCTCACCGCCACCGACACGGCTGGATCCCCGCTCCCGCCGGCGACGTCCACCGTGGTGACCGTATGGGGTGTGTCGGTTTCCACGGATACCAGACCCGCTTCACCGGCCAGAAAGACGCGACTTCCATCGATCGAATAGACCAATTCCCCGTTGAGCACCCGCCCTCCGGATAGGCCTCGCACATCGATCAGCGACCCAAACTCCGGCGGCGAACTGGTCAGATCCAGAAACGCGAGCAGGCTCGATGTGCCCACGTCGGAGTCGCCGGTCATCAGGACAGCCAGCTGCGTCCCGTCCGGGCTCAGGCGGGCCGTGTTGGGCGTTTGGGCACTCGGCGTGGCGGTACGATCCGCATCGCCGGCCTCGAAGTCCGCTCCCTCGCTCGTCGCCAGAGCGACGATGGCGTCGGAGGCTCCCGAGTGCGGACTCACCAGGTAGGCGAGATCGCCGTCGGGCGAGAAGTCGAAGACCCCGCCGCCGATTGTGAATCCCGGCGATGAGGACTGCCGGATGATCCGATTGTCCGCGGCGTCGAAGACAAGCAGTCGAGCAAACCCATCAGCCACAACGCCAAAGCGCGTGCCATCGTCTGTCACTCCGATCCCGCCGAAGCCGAACGTCGTCTCCAGCGGCAGGGCCACCTCCACAACGTCCGCCGTGAAGAGCGTGTCGAAGACAACCAGCTCGTCGATGCTGCCCGCCACCACACCGGCCGAACCATCGCTTTGCAGAACCAGCCATTCGGGTACCATGCCGCTTGGCAGATCGACCGTGCCGGCCGATACCACGCGGACAACCGGCAGCGTCGTACCCGTGCGCGTCGCCTCGATCGTTCCGAAGACGAAATCCCCCGCGTCGCCGCAATCGGACGTCGAACTCCCTTGACGACACACCACCACGCTAAGAAACGAGCCGGAAAGGGCGTTCTCGTCCTCGCTGACCGCGTACGAGCTGATGCCCACTACGGACTGATCGCAGGCCGAATCTCCGCTACGAGCGAACGAGCACAGCGTGGCGGCGCTACCGCTGCCTTGAACCGTTTGCACCAGTTCCGCGGTGCCGATGACCTGGGTGATGGACCCGCCCGTCTGATTGCGAAAGGTAAACGTGCCGCTGGTTACGCTGTCGGTGTTCGTATCGTCGGGGTCAAACAGGATCGTACGTGTGAAATCCCAATCGCCCGCAATGTCCGTCGGATTTGCGCCGGTGTGAATCTCGAAGAAGAACCCGTTGGACTCCAGGGTGTCGAGCGCATTGAGCACCGCATCGTCGGCCAGCACGTCCGAACACGACGGGGCCATGTCGGTCTCGAATGCCCCACACCCGCTACCCCCGGACGACACCGACGTGAGGGTAAGGTCGATACCCTCGATATCCATCGAAACGGAACTGCCTGACTCGAGGTCGTAGCAGATCTCAAACTGCCCATCGAGCACGGTATCGCGGCTGGTCGAGTCGAGGGATTCGATGGTCGGCGTGATCGTCTGGTTCCCTGCGGAATCGAGGGTGACCGAAAACTGCGCCGCTACCGACCCATCGATGCAGGCGTCATCGGTACCCGTTGGGGCGACATAAACGATCACATCGACGACTGGAGTGTCACCGCCAACGTCCACGCCCGACGCCGCCAGCGAAGCAGCCCGCAGGGCAATCGTTCCCGACGCGACCGACGCGCTGGGAAGCTGATCCGTGATGTCCACCGCTAGTTGCAGCGTCTGAAACGTCCCCACCTCGAGGTCGAAGTGACCGTCGTCGGCATCGACGTCGATCGGAATGGTCGTGGAGCTCACCTGGCCGATCCCGCCTGACGACGGACAGCCCACAACGACGAGACTCGCCCATCCCACCGCGACCAGGATGCAGAATCGGGCTACGGATGCACTGCGCGTCGTGCGATGAATGGGGCGTGCAAACCGGGTGCCACTGGTGGCTTGTCCACCAGTGCCCAATGCCTGGGCGCTCGAACACTGGTGGACAAGCCACCAGTGGCACCCATCTTTCGACGAATCACAGAACGATACGCTCATCCGCTCTTCTCCGGACGTGGGTACAGGGACGCACAGGCCACCTTGCGATGGTCGCCGTCCACGTTGACTGCGAAACTCCCCGTCGGCCAGATCCCCGCCGCCCCAAACCGACCGTCCTTGGCCAGGGCGTACATGATTACTTGGAACGTCGGTCGGCCGTCCTTGCGTCGCAGGTGCGGCTGACGATTGTGATCCACCATGCGTTTCAGCACAGCCAGGCACGCCTCGGTGGGGTCCAGCCCGCCGCGCATGGCTTCGACCACCGCGTACGAGGAACAATCCACAATGACCGCCTCTCCACGTCCCGTGCTGCCCGCCGCTCCGACCTCGTTATCTA
>JADFPW010000415.1 GCA_022562105.1 Planctomycetota bacterium | reverse complement strand
TCAACCTCGTGTTCCACGGGTAGCCAAGGCGGAACCCCCAGTACGCAAGGCGCCCGACGACGGGGAGACATTGGAATCGGTCCGGCACCAGCGCCTTCCATTTCTTGATCAGTTCACAGGCCATCTGGACGTTGATGTACGCGGTGTTGGCCTGCACGCTCACCACGTTGAAGCCGGCCTCGGCAAAAATGTCTCGGTACGCATCGACGGAGCGGTAGACGACCTGATAGTCCCCCTCGAGCGCTTGGACCCCGTGCCGAATCGTGGACTCCCGACACAGGATGATGGCATTGGGCTCCAGGGAGGGGATCAGGTTCCGCAGCAGAGCCTGAACATCCCGATCGTTCAGGTACATCAACAAGCCGCCGAGAAAGACCAACCCAAACCCACCCCCGGGTCCGAACTCTACCTCCGGCTCGAACGACAGCACGTCGTGGTGGTAAGTGGTCACGTTCGGATAACGTGAACACCTGTCGGTCAGCACTTCGTAGAGCGTCGGGCTGCCCTCGACCGCAACGACTTTCGCGAAGCGTTGTGCAAAATACTCGGTCCAGACCCCCACGCCACTGCCAAGGTCCAGCACCGACGTAGCGGGTCCGAGGTCTCGTATCGCTTCGGCGACCGCATTCAACTCACCGCGAAAGCGAAACCGCCCCGCACCGGCGGGGAACCCGAACCCGTCCATCATGTAGGGGCCAAGCATCGATGGCTGAGCACCCTTCCAGTACGCTTGGACCTTCATGTAATCGAGTTGCGGCACTGTACCCTTGGCCACAGCGACATTGCCCTGGCCGGTTTCCGGGTGCGGCCGCAGGGCCGTCATGATCCTTCCAGGGACCACGAGCGTCGCGTTAACCGCGGCTTGCACGCCCGTCGGGCATCGAAGAAGATCCCTTCGGCCGCTCGAAGATCTTCGAGCGTGTCAATCTCGCACCAGCGTCCATCATCAAACGGAACCGACTGCAGGGTCAGCGACCCATCGGCGACCATTTCCGCGAACACGACCTCGTAATAGTCATGCACTTGGCCGGCGGCGATGCGCTGATCCAGCCGTTGACTCACTTCTCGCCAGGATGCTGTCGACAAGCTGTACAGATTGACGGTCTTATACCCTAACCCGGATGCACAGGGGTCAGCCCCTACCCGGAACGATGTGACCCGCCCCGACTCGTCAATCGAGACCGTCGTCCCCAGCATCGGCGACTCAAAACGGGCGATAGCGATTTGATCGCCGACGCGCATCAAACCCAGAAGACGCGGATCGAGCACCAGATCCGACTCGATCAGAACGAACGGTTCTCGAATGTATTCACGGGCCCGCCAGAGGGAGTATATGTTGTTGGTGGTGGCGTACTCACGACAGTCGACGAACTCAACGGTGAGCCCGGAAGCGTGCGACTCCAGATAATGGCGGATCTGCTGGTCACGATACCCGACCACCACGACCAGACGACGGAAGCCCTGGGCCAACAGGCACGACACCAGTCGCCCGAGAATGGGCACCCCGTGGATTTCGGTGAGACACTTGGGGCAATTGTCCGTCAGCGGCTGTAGTCGCGTCCCGGCCCCGGCGGCCAACAAAAGAGCGGTAGTGATAAGACCATCACCGGTATCGTATGGACCCCAATGCGACGGCAACTCTTGCTCACCGCGACACCCTATCAGGCCCCCGGTGGGGGTTCTGGAAACGATCGCTTCATCCATGCAGGTTGCCTCCTCCCTGGTCTAAAGTGTCTTCTGCTCTTCGAACTCCTGCCGAAATCGGCTCGCCGGCGGCGTAGCTACGGCCAGCCCGCTCCTGCCTACGCCCGGAGTGGCTGAACCACCGGAGCTATCCATCCTCGTGCGGGGCCTGCCGCTCATCTCATGGCCCCATTTCGCCGTGAAACGCGTCGTCTCGTACCGAGACCCACCCCGGGCACACCAGCCGGGTGGGCTAGTCCTACTGAACGAATCGCCGCCAAGACGGAATCCGTCGAACCCAGGTGGGTTCAGGTCGCACGCGTAGCGCTCCAGATGGAGATCACCGGTTCCCGTGGTCGCTACGCCAGACAGAAAGAACGAGCTGCGGAACCAGCATCGAGCCACTAATGCTAGCACGGCGGCCCAACCCTGGCAACCGGGAGGGAAATCGTCGCTGGTAGCGTCGTAACGTCCGAAAAACGGCCCTAATGGGCGTCGTTGGGGGCCTTGGATCCAGGATACCGAGAATGGGACAGCCGCCGGACCGCTGGGTGCCCCGTCGCTAGCCCCTGGGCGAAGGACGGAGGACCGAGTGGCGACCCACGGCGATCCGGTCCAGTCTCCACCCATCGCCGCACGATGACGGGGGCACTCGCATGGCTGGTCGACCATGGCAGCTCACCCTCCAACCGAATCCGGTCGGCACGGCGATTCCCCAGGCGGAGGATCGACTCGCTGAGCATCCGCGCGACCGTGGCCGACGACCGACGGCCCGGGAAGGCTGGTTGGCACGCCGGTGGACATGCGGTTTCGTCGCTGGCCGGGCGACAGGGTGGATGCTATATTCGCCCGGGGGATTCGGGTCTCTGCGGAAACACGAGAAACATGCCCAGAAAGGCCATAAAGCCGGAGTTTGCGGTCGAGGATCTCTCCATACTCGATGAACACGGCGAGGTGGACGCCGCCCTCGATCCCAAGCTCAACCATGACGTCTTATTGCACGTCTACCGGGCGATGGTGCTGACCCGCAAGCTCGACGAACGCATGATCACCATGCAACGCCAGGGCGAAATGGGCACGTTCGCCCCGGGACGCGGTCAGGAAGCCACCCAAATCGGACAAGTCTACCCCCTGCAGGATCAGGATTGGTTCTCGCCGTCGTATCGTTCATTCGGTGCCCAGATGTGGCGAGGCTGGTCCATCGAGCAGCTCATGCTGCTGTGGGACGGCTATTTCGAGGGATTCGCCCCGCCGGAGGGAGTCAACGATCTGCCGTTTTCGATTGTCGTCGGCTCGCACGTGCCGGTGGCGGTCGGGGTGGGGATGGCCTTGAAGTATCGCAAGTCCGATGCGGTCATGCTGACCAACTTCGGCGACGGGGCCAGTTCCGAAGGGGACGTGAACGAAGCGCTCAACTTCGCCGCGGTGTTCAAGGCTCCGGTGGTCTTCATTTGCGAGAACAACGGCTACGCCATCTCGCTCCCAGCCGAGCAGCAGACCGCGATCCGATCGTTGGCCCACCGGGCACCGGCTTTCGGCATGCCCGGCGTGCGTGTGGACGGCAACGATGTGTTGGCCATGATCGTCGCCACGCAAAAAGCCGTCGCCCGGGCGCGTGCCGGCGAGGGACCCACACTCATCGAAGCGGTGACCTTCCGCATGGAGAT
>JADFPW010000414.1 GCA_022562105.1 Planctomycetota bacterium | reverse complement strand
CAGAGAGCCATTCCCACCAGTGATGACTATACGCTAAAACATGATTCTTACGCTCGGGGACGGTGGCGTATCCACGGCCGGCGAGGCGCTCCCGGCGCGCCGGGACTACGCGCATCGCCCTGCCACTCAGCCGAACGCTCGTCATCATCATTATCGGATGGCCGGGAGCATCTCATAACCTCTAGCCGTCCGGTGATCGTACTCCACGACCTGGACCACGGCCTGGAATACCAGACCGTGCCGCCCATCTCCACTACCCGTCGCAACGAGTGTGGCAGACTGGGAAGCCTATTCGGACTCGATGGCGACGGCGTGGCTGGATCGGGGGGACGGTTCGGAAGTCGATGGGGAGCTGGCGCGCAGGCCGGATTGCTCCTGGACCACATAGAGCGGCCGCTGTTGCACCTGCGTGTAAATCCGGCCGATGTACTCGCCCACGATTCCCAGCAGGAGCATCTGAACACCGCCGACAAAGAAGGACCCGCATGCCAACAGGGCGTAGCCGGGCAAGGGGATGCCCCAAACCACCTTGTGAACCAGGACGGCGCCGCCGGCGAGGAGGCTGGCGACGACGGTTAGCAGCCCGAATGCGGTGGCGATTCGTAGCGGCACAGTCGAGAATCCCAGAATCGCATCCAACGATAGGGCGGCGAGCTTCAACGGCCCGTACTTGGGATCTCCACCTATCCGCGAGGGTCGATCAAACTCGACGGCGGTCTGCCGGTAGCCCAGCCAGGCGATCATCCCACGCACAAACCGGTGTTGTTCGCGGAGTCGTCGAAACTCGGCAATCACACGCTGATCCATGAGTCGAAAGTCGCCCGTATCTGCGGGGACGGCGACCTGGGTCAGCGAATTGAGCAAGCGGTAGAACGCCCACGCGGTGGTTCGCTTGAACCACGATTCGCCTACCCGGCGCTTGCGCTGGGCGTAGACCACCTGGTATCCGTCTCGCCATCGGGCGACCATCTCGGGGATGAGTTCCGGCGGATCCTGCAGGTCGGCGTCCATGAGCACGACGGCCTCACCGCGTGCCTGATCGAGACCGGCCGTTGAGGCTGCCTCGTGGCCGAAATTGCGCGAGAAGGAAATCCATCGGACGTGGGCGTCATCGCGAGCCAACCGGCGAATGGTTTCCAGCGTGTCGTCCGTGCTTCCGTCGTTGACCAGCACGATCTCGTAGGTCCAACCCTGGGCCTGCAAGACGCTAGTCAGTTGTTCATGGAGTGCAGGCAGGCAATCCTGCTCGTTGTACGCCGGGATGACCACGCTCACCAGCGGACGCCGAGCGCCGCGGGCGTCTCGATTCATCGGTGTCAACGTGTCGTCCAGCAGGATGGGCAAATCATGCGCTCTGGTTCCGAGTCGGGACGCCAGGTGCCGCGGACGCGAGCGTCGATCGGCCGTTATCTCCGGCGTTACCGAGCCAGGGGGTGATCGAGGAATGTCGGAACCTTGTGTCATGGGTAAGCCACGGTCGTCAACGACCGATAAGACCTATGGAGTATCGGCAACTCCGGAGGTCTGCTCGAATAGCTGCACCGGTGGCGCATGCATTTCGAGGTGAACCTATGAAGCAGGAGGTCGAGCCGGTTCAGGATCCCCGTAAACCGGGGCCAAACCCGCTCTTGCGGAGATTGGGCTTTGACCGTTGTACCGATTCACCCCAATGCGATCCGCGTGCCGGCAGTGGCAAGTCGCCCCACGGCCTGGAGTACCAGACCGTGCCACCCCGCCGTACCAGTAGTTCTGTCGATCGTGGGTGTATTGGCCATTGCCCTGGCCCTTCGATTTTACAAACTCGGCGCCTGGGCGTTCTGGGGCGATGAGCTGGTCACCTTCTACGACTCCCAGATGCTATGGACCCAGCCGTATTGGAGCCCCACCGGCTACATCAATCCCCACGAGCAGTTTATCCATGCGTGGCCGCTCGGGTTCTGGCTGCTCGGTTTGTGGCATGACGCGGTCGGCACGAGCGAGTTGTTGTGTCGAATGCCGTTGGCTCTGTGTTCGGCGCTGGCGGTGACGATCAGCGTGTGGTTTACCTACCGCCTGCGCGGGCCATGGGTAGCCGCTGCCCTGGCGGCGCTATTGACGGCCTGGCCTTGGCATCTCTTCCATGCCCAGAACCACCGCCCCTACTCGATGTCTTACCTGGTGGCTGCGATCGGGTTCGTTCTCGCAGACGCCGCGTTCGTCAGACGCAAACCGATCTACATCGCATGGGCGGGGCTCGTCTTCACGGCCGCCAGTCTGATCCACAACAGTGTAGCCATCATGTTGGCCATGCTGATCGGATGGCAGGTGCTGCTGACCATCGTGGACCGGCGCCACTGGAAGCTCGTCCATCTAGCTGCCCTGATTCCCGGCGTGCTCGGATTGATTCTGGTCGTCGGTTTGGTGCAACATTTCGCCGGGCAGTTCATGGGCGGGGCGTGGTGGGACATGTCGCCGGCGCACAGCGTCGCCAGCCTGGTGTTCAACCTGGGCTGGCCGGTGACCCTGGTCATGACCGGGGCGGGCGTATGGATGATCGCCGGAAAACGTAGGGAGTGGATGTGGCCGCTGGCGTGCTCGGTGGGACTGGTGGCCGCTTGTTACATCGGACCGATGGTGATGAGCTTTCGGCCCGACTACGTCTTCTCCGCCTCGCTTCCACTGCATCTGGTCGCCGCCGGCGGCATCGGTGCCGTGGGAAGACACTTGTGGAGGACATCCAGGTGGGCTGGACTGGCTGCGGTCTTGGCCATCCCCCTGCTCACCTTGCCGTCAATCGCCAGCTACTACGTCGATGGCGACCGCCCGGACTTCCGCGCTGCGGTCGAGTCCATCCGTGCCGACGTGCGCCCGGACGACGTCATCTGGAGCAGTCAGTGCGTCAACGTGCGACACTACATTCCCCAGCCGAAAGCCCAACCGATCCCCAACGATCAGGTCACGGCCACCGATGCGCTCCTGGCCGAGGGCAAGCGTGTCTGGTGTCTGATCAACTACTCGACGGCCGGCATCCACCCCGACCATCTCGCCTGGCTCAAACAGCGGTTCCGTCTGGTCTCCGAGGTCGGGCGTCTGCGCTACGACTACCACCAGAACCGCATCGGCATCTTCCTCGCCGAGCCCGATGCCGTGCCATCGTCCATGGCGGCCAACTCCGCGATCTCGGCCGCAGTCGTCTCCTTGCATCCATCGTAGGCGCCGGGCAAGGTCTCGCGTCGTCTCCACTAACCAATCCCCTCGATCACCGTTAGAATCGGGTGGCGCGGGTCTCCGCGCCAATAGGACCGGAGGTCAAGGTTTGAGAAGTGCGGATGACTGACAGCTCCAAGACTCCCGCTGGTCGCCCAGAGGCG
>JADFPW010000062.1 GCA_022562105.1 Planctomycetota bacterium | reverse complement strand
GGACTTCGACAAAGGCAATCTCGGCTTCAGACATCATGTAATCGGGAGACAAAAACGCCAGAGGAACCAGGCCTAAGGTGAGTAACCAAAGTCCTTCGAGGCATCTGTTAATCCAGATTCCTAGATATTCAGAACCGGTATTGGCCCGGGTTGTTGTGGCTGCGCTGGTTGTCAATGGATATCCGTAGCCGACATGAGAATGAAAGTGCGAATAGTGATCTGAGGTCCAGGGCTATGGATTATTCCGGTGGATACGCAGATCAATTGCAGAATATCGTGTGATTCAGCAGATACGTGTTTGTAGAAGGCACTCGCTGGCCAGGAGACGGATTGTCTCCCCGCTCTTGGCGGAGAAAAGAACGATGCCGCCGTCCATCGGTCGCCGCGGCTCCGATGCCGCCCGGCGCCGCCCGTGCCAGCGAGTAGACTCTTGTTCCCAGATCGAACGTGCCTATGGACTTACCCGACGTGATGTCCCAAACTCCGATGCGCCCATCATCCAATGCGCTCAACACCCGAGTTTCGTCCGGATCGACGCAGGGGCAGCCACGTGCTTCTCCGTCGAATGAGATCAACCACTGGTCCAGCCGCGAACTGATATGGGCATGCTCCCAGCCGCGGTGCTCCGCCGGCGCCCGGTCGAGGGCGTTGCGGGCTTCGTCGAAGCTGCCCAGCTCGATCGCCGACGCCGACGCCTGCATGGCCAGGCGATACGATTCCCACACCGCGACCCTTCGCTGCCCCTCCGCGATGGTCCGCTGCCCCTCCGCAATCCGGTGCTGCTCGGCGGCCCGAAGGCCATAGATCGACGTGCCGATCACGCCCAGGATCAGGGCGATCAATGTCCCCGCAACGCCGCCCACCAGCGTTCGATTTCGGCGGGCGTACTTCCAGGCCGCTTCGAGCGTGGTCGGCGATCTGGCATCGATGACCTCGTCGTTGAGGTGCCGGCGTAGATCGGAGGCCAACGCATCGGCGGATTCGTATCGTGAGTCCGGATTGCGCTCGATGGCCTTGTGGACAATCGCGTCGAGGTCGCCCCTGCACTCGGGTATCAGCGACGCGAGGCGACGCGGCTCTTCTTCCGCCACCCTCCGAGCGGCGGCGATCGCGCTGAGCCCGCCAAGGTCGTAAGCCGGTTTTCCCGCGAGCAGCTCATAGAGCATCACCCCCAGGGAATACACATCCGTTCGCGTATCCACGCTGGCAAGATCGCCCGAGGCCTGCTCGGGGCTCATGTATTGGGCGGTGCCCAGGATCTGCCCGGTCATGGTCTGTCCGGTGGCGTTCGTGGGGGAGATGAGTCGCCCGATGCCGAAATCGAGGATCTTCGGCTGACCATGTTTATCGACGAGGATGTTGGACGGTTTCAGATCTCGATGGAGGACGCGCCGCTGGTGGGCGTGCTGCATGGCGTGGGCGAGCTGTTCGATGATCTCGACCCGGTGCTTCGACGACAGCTTCTCCCGCGCCGCGTACTCCAGTAAGTCGGTCCCGTCGATGAGTTCGATGGCGATAAACAGCCGGTCGGACGAGGCCCCGGATTTGTATTCGGCTCGGGCCGTTCCTGCGTCGTAGACATGGGCAATTCCGGGATGATTCAGCCGGGCTAGCAGTTGTCCCTCTTGTCGAAAGCGCCGCATCCCGTTGGGAGTGGCCAGACCCGCCCGCACCAGTTTAAGGGCGACCGATCGGCCGGTGCCCTCCTGGGTGGCCTCGAAGACGACCCCCATTCCCCCTTCGCCGATCACCCGGATTGGCGTAAACACGCCGACCCGCATCGGCATCTCCTCGCTCGACCGCGAGACCGCCGGCTCATCGGGCATCCCATCGCTGTTCGTCTCGTCTGCAACCAGCAACTGCTCGAGACGACACTGCAGCACCTCATCCCCGGCACAGTTATCGTCGAGCCATTTCGCGCGCACATCGGGCGGCACCTCCAAGGCAGCGTCAAACAACTGCTCGAGTCTAGCGAAGTCTACCGTCACGGGTGCGGCCCTTTCTTGTCGCCACTCCATTCGTCCCAACGAAACCTCAATGTCGCCGCCGCGAAGCGCCACCTTCGCTCGATCGTCCTCCGCGAGACCTCAAGCAGTGCTGCGATCTCATCGGCGGTCATTCCGAAGAACACCCGTAGCTTCACGATGGTCGCCAGCTGCGGATCAAGCTGATCGACCACTTCGCTCACCTCGAGAATCCGCTCGGGCGACATGTGAACTTCCAGCCCAACGGATTCGAGATCCTGCCGCTTCCATCCTCTCCCGCGCTTCTGGGCTTGCTTGCTCCTGGCATAGTCCACCAGCACGCGACGCATGGCCTCGGCGGCGGCCCCGAAGAACTGGGCTTCGCTGTCCCAGGTTCTGCCGCCCTCGGCCTTGAGCCTTAGGAACACCTCGTTGACCAACGACGTCGGCTGAAGCGTCTGGCCCGGCGGCAGGTCGGCCATCCTGGCTCGTGCCAGCCGCCTCAGGTCGTCATATAGACGCGCAGCCAACGCTTCGAGCGGCTGCTCCCTGGATGAATCCTCCGTGGGCATGGGCGCATTCTACCCGCGGGGGAGTCTCTTATGGAACAGAACAGCCCATTTTGAACCGCTCGTCTATCTAAAGCTCGTAATCCGAGGACTTGCTCGGACACGTTTGTTTGAAATCGCCTTCCGGCGTCAGGCTCCTTGCTCGGTGTTTGAGGTGTATCAGTAGCCTGCACGGCGGGGGTGGGCCACGAAGTGTCCCGCTGAGAGAAGTCTGCCGGGAGTCGGGCCGCTCCCGGTGGGCTGATGAGAAGTCTGCTCTCAGATTGGTCTACAACAACTTGCTGCGAGAATCCGTGCGGTCCGTCGATGGTGCACCAAGATGCACGCATCATTCCCTCATGAGGTAGGTCGGGCCACACCTCGCGCCGCGTGCACGGTACCCCGAACCAGTTAGTCGCAGGAACCAAAACGGGCCAGGACGAAGCCGCCGTCGAGTGGATCGACGGCGCCGTCACCATTCTGGTCGGCGGCGTCACAGCTCGGGTCACCGGTACCGACGGGGCATCCGAACCGGGCCAGTACATAACCTGAGTCAAGCGGATCCACGGATCCGTCACCGTTTGCGTCACCTTCACACGGTTCTTCCGCATCGCAGACGACGACCGAGACTTGGAAATTGTCGATCCCAGCTTCGGTGATGGAGTTGTTGGGTTGATCCTGCGCTGAGAACCGAATCCGCACTTCCGCGGTCGGTTCGACATAATCGCTGACCACCAGTGAGACGGTCTCCCAGGCGTGATCGGTGCCTGACGTGGCGTGCTCGGGTACCAGTACCCACGAGTCTCCACCATCGTTGGAGATGGCCACGGTCAGGAAGTCCTCACCCTCCGTGCCTTGGTCGTTGGTAAAGAACCACCGAGCATAGTCAATCGTGGCGTCGGTACCCGCCAGGTCGATGATCGGCGAGATCAAATGGGTGGGTCCGCCGTCTATGTCCGAAGCCGCAGGCTCACCATCCGGTTCCCCGTTCTGGGTGACGAATGCCATGGTACCGTCACCGTTGGTGGCGTCTTCGTTGGGGGCGGCAAACGCGCCGTTGAAGATGGTCCCGATGGGCGCCGCCTGTTCCCACTCTCCGGCGTCCAGGTCTACACTGACCACCGTCCAGCCCGAGACATCGTTCTCGAACTCCTCGCGCAGTTGTATCTCCGTGCCCAGACCCACGATAACGCCATGGCTCGACTCGGGGGCATCGGGTGGATCGGTGAAAGTCAGCCCGTCGGTCAACTCCGCACTCACGTAGAAGTCATACTTGGTCAGACAATCGCTCGCCGGGAGCGTGGCTTCATACAAATCGTCCCCCAACCAGGTCATAAGCGATGATTCGAACGGACTGCCGTCAACGGACAGGAAAAACAAGCCGCTTTCCGGCTCGAGCTCGCCGATGCCGGTATCGTCGGCCTGAATGTGGAACGAAAGCGTTTCGCCGGGCGGGGCCAATGTGGGCAGTCCCTGCGGGTAGCTAAAGGCGATGCCCACCGGCGGCACGTTGAGCAGAATGGTGTAACCGCTGCAGGTTCCGAAGATCAGATCGGGCCAGCCGTTGCCGTCAAGATCGATCACCGCGATGTCGTGAACACCTACGATGGCCGACGATTCGAGCGGATTGGTATCGATGAGGTTGCCCGGCCCACTGACGCCGGTGTTGCGCAGGATGCGGACCACATCGGTACAGAATATGCGGTCCAGGTCCACGTCGCCCACCACCACGTCGTCGAAGCCGTCCTTGTTCAAGTCCACTACGGCGGTATTGGATCCGAATCCATTCGTCGTGCCGGCCGCCAGATAGGAGATAAACTCAGCGGTTCCGACGTCCCCATTCCCCTGATTGATCAGGTAGCGATCCGTCCCGTCATCGACGACGTACAGGTCGGGCCTATCGTCGTGGTCCAGATCGACGATGTCGAAGAAGTAAGCTGATCCGGTGTAGACCGTCACCAGGATGTCGAACGCCCCGGTGCCGTCGTTGTAAATCACCTCAACCGGCCCGTCCTCGCTCTTGATCAACTCCTCCCAGCCGTCGCCGTTCAGATCGGCGATGGCCGCCGCTGTACCAAAGTCAGATTCGTACATCGTCGGGGTGAGGCGAATCGTCGTTTCGTCGGTGAAGAATCCACTTCCGTCGTTGATGAGCAGTTTGTCTTCCAGCGTTCCATTGCATTCGACGAAGTAGAGGTCGTTTCCGTTGACGTGGTCGATGTCGCCGGCCGCCACGGCGCAGAAGTTCGGGTCGGGCCATTCCGGTATGCGGCCGGCCTGGTACTCGAATCCGAGCCAGGTGCCCTCCCGGGATCCGAGGTTCAGGTAGACGCGAGGGGGATCGCCGTGCATGGTGGCGGTGATGATATCCAGCCAACCGTCGCCGGTGACGTCGGCCAGTACGACATCTCGATCGTTGGTCAAGTCGAAGAAGCCGGGAACGTAGTCGGCCGTGCGATCGACAAGCACACCGTCTTCATTGATGAACAGGACGTTTCGGCTCGGCCCGGGAATGCTGCCCGGAGTCTTGCGAACCACGACGAGGTCGTCGTCGCCGTCCTGATCGACGTCGCCGACGGCGAAGTCCTTTTCCTCCGTATCGGCGAGGCCCACCTCCGGCTCGGCGATCATCCGAGCAGCGGTGTCATCTTGGAAGCCCACCCAGTCGCCGCCCGCGCCCAGCGCATTGGTCGATGCGCCCACCAATAGGATCGCCACAAGGCTGACAGGGGTCGCGTCGGCACCACCAAATCTACCCACACGTCTTCTCCGCACCTAAGTTGCAACGTTGCAGACAGTGCCGTCCGGCTCCGTCCACTCCCTGTCCACAAGTACTCCTGCACGTGACGGCCCAGATTCTTCTGTCCGCTAGGGCAAACCGCCAAGGCACGACCCGAACCGGGCCAGGACAAACCCGCTGTCCAACGGATCGACGGCGCCATCGCCGTTCTGGTCCGCGGCATCGCAGCTTGGATCGCCGGTACCCACGGGACATCCGAAACGAGCTAGAATGAAACCGGAGTCAAGGGGATCCACGGATCCGTCACCGTTTGCATCACCCCCGCACGTCAGCTGCACCATCGACGCGACGGCGGGAACGCCTGCGGAGTTGACAATGAACAGCATGTAGTACCCCGGCGGGGCAAATCTTCCGTTGGGCGGGGCTGTCGCCGTCAGCTCATTCGAATTGTCAACGGTATAGTCCAAACCGACGTACCGCTGGCTGAAATTCACCATATGGGTTACGGCTGTCAGCCGGATCAGCACGACGGACTCGATTTCATCGGCCTGCGGGGTCTCGATGGTGAATGTACCTGCAAAGCTGAGCGAATCGGGAACACTGGTGATTTCCGGGCGCGCTCCACGGAACAGGTACGGAGGACTGTAGAATTCAGCCCGGTAGGCGCTGACGCCTTAATCCTGGCCGGCGGACAGAACCCGTCCGTCCGGCAGCAGAATGGCCGTCGAGTGATACATGCGCCCGTGCGCTTGGGCAGCGACCAGTGTCCACGTCTCCGTCGCCGGATCGTAGAATTCCGCTTCGAGGATGGGCCCGTCGTAGAAATCGTTCGTGCCACCGCCGACCAGGAGCACTTTCCGGTCGGGCAGGATGACCACGTTGGCATGGGCACGCCCGAGATTGAGGCTCCCGGTGAATTGCCAGCCAGTCTCCTCATCGTTGAAATCGATCCGTTCACAGCTGGCTGAAGGTGAGCCGTTAACGTAGCCGCCGATGATCATGACCTCATCGGTGGTCCCGGGGACCAGAACGCTCGTACCTTGGTCCCGATAGCCGGCATTGCTGAAGTCGACGTTCTCCCAGACGCGAGTGATCGGATCGAATGTGGACGTCAACTGCTCGCTCCCGACGTGGGCGATCTTGCCGCTCGAAAGAAGGTGCATACGGGGGAACAAGTCCAACGCCCGTTCGCCCTCGGGTATGGCCACCATGCCCCGGGAAGGATCGAACATATCCATCTTTGAAGTCAACACGCAGTTCTGGTTCAAGCCGGAGACGATGATCACACTTCCGTTGGCCAGAGTGATGTTCGAGGGATACCAGCGGCCGGTAGACATGTGACCGACCGACGACCAGGTCTCCGAAAAGGCGTCGAATTGGGTGGCGATTAGCCGACCTTGGAAAAGGCACCCATCGTCGTTGCCTCCCGTGACCAACAATCGCCCATTGCCCAGGAAGGACAGCCCGCTGCAGAACTGGTCGGTCAAACCCTCGACCAATTCAAACGAATCCGAGGCTGGATCCCAAACCATGGCTCGCGACTGTTCCGTGTCGTCGGGATAGGAGTAGTGCAACACCTTCCCTGTCGGCAGCAGCGCGCCGTGGATGGCAATGACAGGCCACTCACGAGGCTCCGACCATGCCCCGACATGCGCCGGATCACCGTCGCCGCGTTGCATGGATATCGGATCGCCGGGACCAGTCGGTGCGCGCGGATCCAGCTCAATCGGACCGGCGATCGCCAGGTGCACAGCCTGGCTGGCAAACAACATTCCCATTGCAAGTGCAATCCTCATTAGGTGCGGACGTCGTACGGAATTCATGGATTCCTCCTCCCGGTGATCGCAGCCAGGCGAGTTGAACAGGTTCACAATCGGCCCCGAGCACGAGACCCACCACGACCGTTCGTCAATCCAGGGTGATCGACGTGACGCGCCCCACGCTTCATCCAGGGTATCGCCCAATAGCTCATCGTTCAAGGGTTCTTGCCCCCGCTCGGTCCGATTCCCAGCAGTACACCGATTCCACGGCCAGCAATCCGGCTATTTTGGACGAAATGGAGAAATGTTGGCCGTTGGCCCGCCTCAGGTCATAATCCGATCCACCCCTGCCGAGGCCAGGTCTCGACAGTGACGCGGAGTGACTCGATGCCTATGCCTGCGGTTTCGGTGATCGTGCCCGCCCTGAACGAGGAGCATTACCTGCCGAATCTGCTTCGGTCGCTCTGCGGGCAGTGCGACGTGCGACTGGAAGTGGTCGTCGTGGACGGACGGTCGGAGGATCGCACCCGGGAGGTCACCGAAGTGGTGGCCGACGCCAACACGAACGATGCGGTGTCGCTGCGAATACACACGGTGAGCGTCCGCAACGTCTCCTATCAACGAAACTACGGCGTGGCTCGCAGCACTTCGCCGCTTCTCCTGTTTCTTGATGCCGACGTGGTACTTCCGCACCCGCACTGGGTGCGTATGACCGTTGACCGATTCGGGCGTACCGGAGCCCGGATCGTCACCTGCCGGTTCAAGCTGATCGAACGGAGCATCCCGGCTGAACTGGCTTATGGTTTTTTGTATCTGTTCCAACAAGTTATGCGCTACATCACACCATACGCGATGGGGGCCATGCTCTTGACCACCCGCAGGGCCTACGACCGAGTCGGCGGGTTCGATGAACGCCTGACACTCAACGAAGACGCCAACTTCGTCAAGCGGGTCGCCCGCCATGGCCCGTTCCGCATCATGGGCCAGCACTGTCTGGTGTCGGCTCGGCGATTCATCGACGACGGCTACCTGCGAACCGCCCTGCTGTACGCTAGAATCTTCATCAACCGGACACTGCACGGAGAAAACACGGGAGACCTGGGATATTGGGATCGCAAATGCGACCGGCAAGAACGCTGAATCGAAGCGCCTTGGCCCTGACGGTGGGATTGGCTGGGTACGCCGTCGTCGTCACCCTTCTACGCCGATTCGATGATGCAGCCACGGTGTTCAATCTGGCCTTCTTTCTCTTGCTCACGCTCAATACCTATTTCTCCGTGTCGTTCACCGAAGCAGCGTTTGGAGTGCGAAACGTCGTCGACGCCGGGATCAACGCCCTGCTCATGATCGGATACCTGGCTGCACCGTGGGCGATGGGAAACACCATGCACTTCTTCTTGTGCATGGGCTTGTTCTTCTGTGTGGCCATCATCAAATACGCCGCTTGGTTGAAGATCCTCGATGCCCGTTTCTTCCTGCGTCGAAAGATCATCGCCAACGCATGCGGCGCGGTGCTCAGCCTCCTCGTGGTCCTGACGTTGAGCGTATGGGGCTCGACGTTCAATTCTCCGGCGGCTGGTGCCGCATGCGCCCTCTACGCCGGGGCCAACGTGTGGGTACTTCTGATCGACCCATTGTACCGTGAAGGCTAACGACGACCTGCACCACCTGGCTAGGAGCATGCTTCGGCCGGTGTTCCTGCAGGCGTGTATTCAGGCACCAGGGCCTTGAGGCCGGCCTGCATCGACGTCAGGTCAGGATCCTCAGCCAGCGCGAGTAGGCCTTCGATTCCCTTGCAAACCTGATTCCAATTCTCGGGTTTGTTGCGCCAGATCCCGATCTTTGGATGGCTGGTTCGGCTCACGTCCTCGCCCTCGATGGAGAGCTCTTCAAACAGTTTCTCGCCCGGACGCATGCCGGTGATGACGATATCGATGTCTTCGTGAGGCCGAAGGCCGCTCAGCGTGATCATGTCACGGGCCAAATCGATAATCTTGACCGGCTCGCCCATGTCCAGAACCATGATCTCGCCCCCCCGGCCCATCGTGCCGGCCTGCAGGACGAGCTGGGACGCTTCCGGGATGGTCATGAAATAGCGGGTCATCTCTTCATGGGTCACCGTCAGCGGGCCTCCGCTGGCGATTTGCTCCCTGAAGATCTGTACCACGCTTCCGCTGCTTCCCAACACGTTGCCGAACCGAACGGTCACGAACTGCGTTTCGCCCCGGGCGCTGAGCTGTTGAACGTACATTTCCGCCACGCGCTTGCTGCACCCCATAATGCTCGTGGGATTGACCGCCTTGTCGGTGGAGATGATCACTACCTTGCCGACCCCGCAGGCCACGGCGGTATCCGCCACCTGCTTGGTTCCCAACACATTGTTCTTGATGGCTTCGCCCGGATTGATCTCCATCATGGGCACGTGTTTGTGGGCTGCGGCATGAAAGACCGCCGCCGGCTTGTGTTGGTCGAACACCCAGCGCAAGCGCTGCAAGTCGCAGATGTCGGCGACGTAGGGAATCACATCGAGCTCAGGGAAAGTTTGTCGCAGTTCGCGATCGATCTCGAACAGATTGTTCTCGGCTTGCTCGACGAGGATCAGCGTTTCCGGTCGAAAACGAGCGATCTGGCGGCACATCTCCGAGCCAATGCTCCCACCCGCCCCGGTCACCAGGACGCGCCGTCCCCGAAGAATCGCCCCGATGGCGTCGGTATCCAACCGTACCGGATCGCGCCCCAGCAGATCCTCTACTTCGACGGCCCGGATCTGACTGACCTGCACGCGCCCTTCGATGAGATCGGCGAGTGCAGGAATGGTACGGAAGCGCACGTTGATTCCTTCGCAGCGTTCCACGACCGCCCGGATGTCGCGCGGCGTAGCTGAGGAAATGGCGATCAGCACCTCATCGACGTTGTGGGCTTCACACAACGACCTCACGTCGGAACTGCTGCCCAGCACCTCCACGCCATGAATGCTCGCCCCCTGACGCGTGGGATCCTCATCCAGGTAGCCGACCACGTGGTAGCGCTGGACGGGCATGCGTTGAATCTCGCGAAGGGCGGCCTCGCCGGCGTTTCCGCTGCCCACGACCAGCAGGCGGGTGGCCGTCTCCAGCGGCACCTGTCGAATCTCTTCATAATACATGCGTGCCCCGACTCGGGCGGCCGAGGAAAAGCCGATGGTCGCCGCCAGATCCAGCAGGAAGACCGTCTGCGGCATGGCGTTCACCGGATCCCGGGCGATGAGCCCGGCGCCGCCGTGGGTGGCGCGCCACGCATATTCCAGAACAAAGAAGAGCACAATGAACAGGAAGGTCGAGATGTACGAAGCCGTGCATACCCCGATCAGGTCGCGCAATCCCACGAATCGCCACGATGTCCTGAGCTGACGCATCCGCCAGAACACAAGCAGCTTGATGGGCAGCACCATACCCAGCAGGGGCAGGTAGTACTTGTTGAACCAGTTTGAGTCGTGCTGAAAGTTGTAGATCAGCTCGAACGCGGTAAACAGACTGACCGCGAATATCGCTAGATGGATCAGCACCGCCAGATGATTGCGATACCGCTGGAGCGGCCGGGTGATGGTAGCAGCGTCAGACACGGGGCGTCGGTGTCGGGTGGGCAGTACGACCTCGCAAACCGCTGGCTCGATCCCGACTCGCCGAGACACGTTCGCACCGATGCCGATTCACCTAGTTCACCGACTGCGGAAGCGACGCTTCCGCTCCGATCGAGGCACTCTTGGCGGCACGATTCAGGGCTTCCTGCATGAGGGGTTCCATGCTGGCGAACTCGGACATCGGGTCCGCTCCCTGAATTCGACGAACCACACGCATCGCCTCCTGGCGATCTCCCCCGTACCAAAGAACATAGGCTCGAATCGCTATCTTCTCGGGATCGTCCGGCGCACCGATTAGGTGAGCCTCGGTAACCACGTCCAAGTCACGCCACCGCTGTCCCTCACCGAGCGCCTCGGTCAAATCAACGTCTACCGTGAACGCCGATACGCCGTCGTGCCGCAGGGTGTTCTGCAACATACGACCCGCGGTCATGCGGTTCCCCAGAAGAAGATGGATCACCGTTTGACCCGTCCGGGACGCAGGGTCGTGCCGATCGGACGCTTCGGCACTGGCAAACGCGGCCTTGGCTTGGTGGAGGCTCTCCTGTCGGAGCCAGTCCCAACCCTCCCGAATGCTGTTGCGATGCGTCGAAGCCAGGCGCTCAGCCTGAACGGTAGATTGAAGGATCGCAGGCCCCGCAGTCTCCGCGGTGCTCAGGGATTCGAAGCCCAATCCCTCCGGAGCGCGGGACGAGTAGGCCGTTCCCATTTCACCCGTCAATCGCAAGCTACGCGCTACCGGCACGGTGTAGGCGCTCGAGCGCACTAAAAGGTCCGAGGCCAGCACAATCGCATCCAGACGGCTCGCTCCCGCCGATAGCAGTTTCGCCTGCCGCGACTCGGACGACAGACTGTACGACGACGAGAACGAGGCCCGTTTCAATAGACGCTCGGTCGTACTCTCGACCTGTTGAGGCCCCATCGGCGGGGTCAACAGGAACGTGCCTCGCTCGAACGGCCGGGCGAAGGTACTGCGCGTTCTGCCGGATCGGCCTGCCGAACTGCCTAACAAACTGCGGGTGCGAAACGCGCGGGACCGGCCGGAACCGCCTCGTCCGCGTGACGATTGGCCTATGAATCCTCGCGACGAGAGACCCAACGCGGACGGTGAGTAACCGCCCCCGCTGGTCCGGGCTGTGTTGTTTGAGACCCGAGTGTTGCCCACCCGCTGACCACGATTGAGGCTTGCCAACGTCCCTGAGCCGATGCTGGGTTGCTTAGATCGGAGAGTTTGACCCGACGCCGATGCGGCTCCCATCTGGAGCAGCGCCAGTCCAACCGCCGTGCACAAAATGGGCCGACGCCAACACGCCGACCGTTTCGCCAGTGTGGACCGTCTCGACTCCATGATGGTCTCTTCTGCCTCCGCTACGCGCCCGACCCAACGGCCAGCGCAAATGCACGGTCATCCGACGCACGTCGGACCCGGCTACCATTCTATATTCGGCATCCCCCATCAGGCAACCAAAGCGATGGAGCACCAAAGGGCCAGGCGGCCTCTAGCGGACGTCGGAGCCCTGCTCCGGCCGTTCGGCGGATTCTGCGGCTGCCCGTTGGGCGCCCGTGGGGACCGTACCCAAACGCTGCTTGAGCTCCAGGAATAGAGTGCGTATGGGAGCCAGGCTCGTGTGGGTAGCCCGTTCCGGGAGGGGGATGGCATCCAATTCCGCCCGGTGGGCTTGTCGATACTCACCGGCCCGGGCCACCAGTTCCGTGAGAATTGACTGCACCGCCCGCTTCTGCGACGGATCCAGCCCATATCGGGTGATGAAATCGGTTGCGTATCGCCCCCAGGTGGTTTCGTCGTATGGCAGTACGCGTGTGGACGGCCTATCAGGCTGCCCGGGGTCGGATACGTTTTCGGACGTTGGCAGGGTGCCGCCACCAGTGGTCCCACGCTGCACGGGGTCGTTTTCCAGACCCCAGTCTTCGGCCTTCCACCGACCGTCGGCCCAGTCCGCCCGAAGACGGTTGTAGAACGCCTTTCGCTTCTCGAAGCTTTTCAAGTCGTCGGCCAGAAGCTCCTGCTGATCCGGCGTTAGGGCCTTGCCCAGTCGCTCTGCGATGTGCTGGACGCTCCGCCGGCCATCGGCCATCAGAGGCTCGCTGTCGCTTGTCCATTTGGCGATCTGCTCGGCGGTGAACGGCTCGCCGCGGACACGGGCTCCCACCATCTCTCGCGTTTGCTGGAAAATCGTCCCCGCGTGCCTCACGGCCAGCCCGATTAGTTCGCGCTGAACCGCACCGGCCAACACCCGACGTTGGCTCTCGTCCAGCTGGTAGCGCTCCTGAATCAGATCGCCGAACCTCTTCAGCCGACCTTGAAGATTCCACGGTGGAATCTCGACGACCGCCTGGCCCACCTGGCGGGCGAATTGGTCGGCGTCGCTGTCCCACCCGTTTTCGCTCCACACGCGGTCGAAATAGTTGCGGCCCAGCTCGGCTTCGTGTTCCCAGTCGCCCAATTGGCGCAGAATACCCTGGGTCTCGTTGAACCGACGGGCAAGGTCGGGAAGCTGCTCGTCCGGATCGGTGGGAGGCGCGGCCGTGCCCCCATGAGTCGAAAGAAGTACGACGCTCAGCAGAACACAAACGGAATAACGATTCATGCGATGACCTCGATTCGCACTCGTCCGGTGCCATTGCTCTTGAGCAGTGATCCCTGAACGCGGCTTTACTGCTCAAGAGCAGTGGCACCCCCGGGGACTTCTCGGTAGTCATTGTATCGACTAGGCGGCGCGTTGAGAAGAAGGGCCGCTCGCTGACGCTCGCGGTACTGAGAAGTGGATCAGTACCGCGACCCTCAGGGAGCGGCCCAAACCCGTCGGAGAGTGGCCGCTCACGGGCGAGACGCCGGTTTGGCCACGGCCGCACGATTTCGTACAATCGACCCCGTGCCAGTCATCACGCTCATGACCGATTTCGGAACGCGCGACGCCTATGTGGCGGCGATGAAAGGCGTCATCCTGCAAGCCGCTCCCCAGGCCAACGTCGTCGATGTCACCCACGAGATCGAACGGCACAACATCCTCCATGGGGCCTTCGTGCTGCGCCACACGGTCCCCTGGTTTCCGCCGGGAACCGTACACGTGGTGGTCGTGGATCCCGGCGTAGGATCCCCCCGCCGCATTCTGGTCGGGCGGTTCGCCGGCCAATTCGTCGTGGCTCCGGACAACGGCGTGATTTCGCTGCTGCAACGAGATGTTCGGGCGGAAGAGATGCGAGTCGTGGAGAACCGCCGCTTGATGCTAGCGCAGGTGTCGTCGACTTTTCACGGTCGTGATATCATGGCCCCGGTAGCGGCCCATTTGGCCACCGGCACATCGTTGCACGATGTCGGACCTGCCACCGATCGCGCCGAAGTGCTTCAGCTTCCCGAGGCCAAGCTGGACGCCGAATACAAGCTCACTGGGCAACTCCTCTACACCGACCATTTCGGCAACCTCATCACCAATATCGCCAGGTCCGATCTGGCTCTGACGTTCAAGCATCGAGTCGATGTCGAGGTGCGATTGGATGGTACGAGTGTCGGCCCGATCCGAAAGGCCTATCAGGAGGTCGCCCCCGGCGAGCCGTTGGCCCTGATCGGCAGCTCGGACATGGTCGAGATCGCCGTGCATGGTGGCAGTGCCTCCGAGCGATTCCGGCCCGCAGCGACCTGCCCGATTCAAATCGGGTGAGCGGAGGCTGGGATGGTGAAGCGAGCCCGAAAGGCCCTTTTGGAACCGGCGGGGCCGGAAAATCGAAGTCACCCACGGACGGTGTGCATCGTCGGCACGCGACCGGGGGTGGGCAAGACGGTCGTGGGCGGGGCGTTGGCCGATCATGCTCGGCGCCGGGGAATGCGCGTAGGCGTGTTCAAGCCCATCGCCACCGGATGCCGCCGAACGCGTCATGGACTCCGCGCCGCCGATGCCGAGTTCCTGGCCCACTGGGCGGATACGTCGAACGACTTGGCCACGGTCAATCCGGTCTGCTATCGCGACCGTCTGATCGTGGCTGAGTGTGCCCGGCGAGAGGGCCGACCGGTGGACGAAGATGCCATCGAGGCTGCTCGACAGCAAGTGTCGGCCCGGGCGGACGTCGTCTTCATCGAGGGTGTCGGCAGCCTATTCGAGCCCCTGGCCGCCAACCGCCGGTTTCTGGATATGATTCGTGAGTGGGAGATCCCGATCGTTCTGGTGAGCCCGGCGGATGCGGACGACCTTCACAGCACACTCAGTGCGATTGAGCTGGCTCGCCACGCCGGAGTGAGCGTGTGGGCCGTCGTGTTGAACCGCTACCGACCCAACGAAGCCACGCTCGCCGACGAGATGAATCCCGAGACCATCGCCCGCTATGGCGGGGTCGATCTTCCGGTGGTGGTTCCCGCGAACCGGGATACGAGCGTCCGCAAGTGCTGGCTCGGCGCCGATATCCGCTACGCTCTCGCCGATTTGGGTGACAGAATCATCGACAACGTCCAGCCGACTGTGGGGAAGGCGAGCTAGTGTTTCGCAACGCCCCAGTCTCCGGGGCCATCCGCAAGCCTGCGATGCCCTCTCATCCGCGACCTGGCGAATCGCTGCTCGTCTTTCTGGCTGGTATTTCGCTGGCGTGTTTCGTGGCTGGCGGATGCGGGCGCGAAACCGACGCGTCGAGGCAGCCTGGGAGCGTGACCGGCGAGTCTCGCGTCGGGCGCACAGCGGGTTCGCAAGAGGTCTCGAAGACGACCGGCGGCGTCAAACGTTCCCGCCCGCCGTTCGTCGATGTCACAGCCCAAGTCGGGCTTGCATTCCACCATGTCACCGGGGCCACCGGCGAGGTCTACTTTCCGGA
>JADFPW010000413.1 GCA_022562105.1 Planctomycetota bacterium | reverse complement strand
TCGCCCGGGCAGCCCGCACAGTATGAAGCAACCGCATCACCGATACCAGTCCGTGTGCGGCGTCTGGTGACATCCAGCGGGCAAGATCACCATCGACGCCTGGACTCCACCACCTACAATGCGGCCATGATCCTGACGCGCGAGTATCGACTGACGCTGGGTGCCTCACCCGCCACCGGTCCCAACGCGTCGGCGGGCCGACCTGCCAGCGATCGGCTCGGCTCATTCATCGTGCTGCGCGTCACCGTCGAAGGTGAGGTTGATGCGACCACTGGATATGTTTGCAGCATCGGCAAGCTGGACGAGCTGCTGCGTAACCGGGCAATACCCGTGCTGCGGGATCGCTGGAGCGCCACCGGTTGCGACAGCCTGCGCCCAGCCGGCGGGCTTATGGCGATGGCCGAGGCGATGGCTTCGCACTATCCTCCCGGCACGCGCCCGGTCGAGCTGGAACTGAGATTGTCGCCCTACCTACGATTCACGCTTGTTCACGGAGCCCATCCTATGGTCGAGATGACCGAGCAGTTTGAGTTTTCCGCGTCGCATCGGCTGTATTGCCCCGATCTCAGCTCGGAGGAAAATAGGCGAATCTTCGGCAAGTGCGCCAACCCGCACGGACACGGGCACAACTACGTCCTCGACGTCACCGTAGGCGGGGACGTCTGCGAGAAGACCGGATCGATCGTCGAGCTGGGTCCGTTCGAACGCACGGTGATCGAGCGGGTCATCGATCCCTTCGATCACAAGAACCTCAACCAGGATTGCCCCGAGTTCGCCGACCTGAATCCGACCGTCGAAAACATCGCCCGCGTGATCTGGACGCGATTGAAGGGTCGCCTCGCCCCGGCCCAACTCGTCTCGGTTCGCTTGTGGGAAACGCCCAAGACCTGCGCAGAATACCGCGGCGATGAATGATTCCGGCGGGCAAAGCCCGTGTCGTGGGTAGCGTTTGTGAGCTGGGGTTCCGTAACTGCGATCCGTCTCGTATCAGGTGGCTTGCTTTTCGCAGCCTATGATGCCAAGCTCCACGCTCTGAAACCGCGCCACCTACCATTCCGTGGGCGACGGCGCCCGGGGGCCGATTGGGGGCGAGTCAAACACCGGAAAATTCCATGCTGATCGGCGTCCTATCCGATACCCATGATCGTCTGCCGGCTATCGATGCTGCTCTGGCACTGTTTACCGCCCGAGACGTCGAAGCGGTCATTCATCCCGGGGATGTCATCGCACCGTTCGCCGCCCGGCGCTTGGCGAAGCTTGCCGTCCCCCTGCACATCACCTACGGCAACAACGATGGCGAGAGAGAGGGTCTGGCCGAGGTGCTGCCGCAGATTCAGGACGGCCCGCTGTGGGTCACCCTGGACAACCGTCGAATCCTGGTCCACCATTTCATCGGCTGGTGCAGCCCGGAGGACATTGCCCGAGCCGACGTGGTGATCACCGGGCACACCCACGAAGTGGTGCAGGAGCGTCGAGGCGAGTCGCTTCGGCTGAACCCGGGCGAATGCTGTGGATGGGTGACCGATCGCTGCACGGTCGCCCTGATGGATACCACTGATCTTTCTGTGGAAGTCTGCGAGTTGAAATTGTGATTGAGTGTTATAGCCTCCACCCGAACGTGATCTGCCCGCGACGCCGGGCTTGGTCTGTGCTGACGCTGGCGCTGGTCTTGGGCATGTTGAGTTCAGGATGTGTTCGTCGAACATTGACCATTCGAACCGTCCCCGAGGGCGGGCTGGTGTTCCTTAACGATGAAGAGGTGGGCTACAGTCCGGTCAGCATCGACTTCACCTGGTACGGCGACTACGATGTCATCGTACGCAAGCCCGGCTACCAGACCCTCAAGACCCACCTGCTGGTTCGCCAGCCGTGGTACCAGGTTCCTCCCATTGACTTCTTGGCCGAGGTTCTCTGGGCAGGGCACATTCACGACCAGCACGAGGGCGAATTCACACTGCAGCCGGAATCGCTACCCCAGATCGACGATCTCATCGAGCGAGCGAGGGCCATGCGGCGAGATGCCGCCTCGGCCGATGGCTAGCCGGCCGTTGAAGAAACTGATCACGACTGACTGGCGAGTCGGACGCCCTACCCTTGGTCCCTCCCCCGCATTGCTACGGCCGGCGAGGCGCCGCGTTTCCCAGAATCCCCGGATGAGCCAAGAATAGCCCGCAAGCGCTTTGAACCGCAAGCGCATTGGATACAGGTAGGAAGGGGAACCAGGAACCCGACTAATCCGGGATCGGAACACCCCTGAAGGCTCCGTTTTCGGGCGCGGTGCTTGCTCCGGGATCCCGTGCTGCGGGATTCGCAAGGACGAAGCCGCTTGACAGGGGCGGGCGGTGGATGGAGAATGGAGCTTCGTCTTGGGCTAGGCGAGCCCGGTGTACGCACCTCGTGGAGAAGCGGAATGAAAATACGGATCAATCCTGTCGTACTCGTCTGTGCGCTTGCCGTCGCGACTACCTGCGTGGCCGGTGAGTTCATCCCCGGGCACGTGTATGTGACGCTCCGGGAGCTCGAGGCGTGTGACTTTGGGGGAATGGAATGGATTGTCGAGGTTGATCCAGCCACCGGCGAGACCAGCATTTTTGCAGACACCGTAAAGGATGGAATCTGCCGGGCCAACGGGCTGACCTTCACGCCGGATGGAAGTTTTCTGCGCCTGGCGAATTGGGGACATCTTTGGGACGGAGGATGGATCCACCAATTCGATGCCGACGGGAATGCGACGATCGTTCTTGACGTACGGGATGGCCTTGCCAAACCTGAAGGATGGAACTGCGTGGCCTACGACACCAGCGACAATTTATACATCGTCAATGATTATTCCAGCGAGATTCTGCGCTTTCCGGCTGATGGAGGACCCGCAACCGTCTTCGCCGACATCACGGATGGGATCATCTATCGAGGGGCTCTGGCCTTCGCTCCGAACGGAGACCTCTTCTTTACAGGCGAGTCTGCCGAGGCGATCATTCGCATCCCGCCGGATGGAGAATCTTCGGTTTTCGACATCCTAAGTGTCGAAACAGGTGAAGGGTTCCCTCACAATCTAGCCTTCGACACCAAGGGAAACTTGTTCGCGGTGACGCGTAGTCACATCGCCCCAGGCAATCACCTGGTTTATGCCATCTATCGTTACGACAATGCGGAATCCCATTCGCGCCGTCTGCTTGCGCAAGGGGTTTTGAACCCGGTCATTTCGCGTCAGCAATAGCAGTTTCCCCTGATGACATCCAACTTTACTTCGCTGTGGGGGACTGGGAGGAGCCTGTTGGTTACCTGTACGGTGTCGATCCCAATGACGGCACCTCGACCATCCTCGCAGATTTCTCCGTAGTCCCTAGCTTCTACACTGAGGTGGC
>JADFPW010000412.1 GCA_022562105.1 Planctomycetota bacterium | reverse complement strand
CCGTTCATGTCGGCGATGTCGCAATTCGGATCTCCTGTGCCCACATCGCAGCCGAAACGGGCGAGTACGAAGCCGGAGTCCAGGGGATCGACCAGGCCGTCACCGTTGGCGTCACCGTCGCACGGAAATGCATCGCCTGCCAAGGAATAGTGGTATCCCATGTCGACTTGGTCGGTGTCGGTGGTTTCGTCGGTTCGTGTGGTGTGGGAAGCCAGGAAGCGATCGGTTGCGCTGGTGCTGCCTGAATCGACGCAGGGACTATCGGTCGCTTGTCCGGCGGCGGTTTGGCTTAGGTAGAATTCGCCCAGGGGACCTGCCACCCACTGTGGATCGTCATCGATGATGCCGTCGCCGGCGAAGACCTCGCCGCCGAGGTTGTAGATCGCGTCCACCCCGCCTTGCAAGTCTGTATAGCTGACGGTGACCGAAGCGAGCAGCACTCCGATTTCGGGTCCGTTTGACGCGCTGTTGCCCCATAGGATGGAGTCGGTCACGATGGGGGACGAGGTGATGGCGTAGATCGCTCCGCCGGTGGAGTCGGCTTCGTTGCCCGTTAGGGTGCAATTGCTCAAGGCGGGTCTGCTCTCGTCTCGGGTATAGATTCCCCCGCCGGATGAACCGGCCGTATTGAGGGTGATCAGGCAGTTCTCAATCACCGGATGGCTGTTTTCGCAGTAGATGCCGCCGCCGCTGGAACCGGCGTTGTTTCCGATGATGATGCAGTCTCGAATGACCGGCCCGGCGTTGAAGCAGTGTATACCGGCGCCGGACTCGGCGGCCCCGTTGGTGATGGTAAGTCCGGAGATGATCGTGCCGAAGCTCTCGCCGATGCTGAAGTTCATCAGACGAGTCTCGCCGCCGCCGTCGAGGATGCAGTTCTCCGCACCGTTCTCACTTCGTAGGGTCAAGACCTTGCCGTTGAACACCAGATCGCGGTTTCCGTCTCCGAAATAGTTGCCGTCGGCTAGTATAATCATGTCGCCCAAGCCGGCTGCATCGATGGCTTCCTGAATGGTGCCGTAGTCCCCGGGGACGCGAAGTACGTCCTGGCAGGAATCAAGGATGCGGTTGCGATCGGTGTCGAGGGCTGCGTCAGCAGCTATTTCGGCTGCATCGTCGAGCCCGTTGTCGTCGCAGTCAGCCAGTGCGGTCGCATCCCAGACGAAGAATCCATATTCCCGATCGGTCCCCACCACGGTTCCGCTGGGGAAGAAGGGGTAGTTGGCGAACGCCCCGATGAGACCGACGTCGTTGTCCTCCGGATGCGTGTCAAAGAACCCCACCTGCACCGGGCGAATGGGATCGGTGGAGTCGAAGACCTGCAAGCCGCTGGTGTAGTTTGACTCGAAGATGAACCGGCCCAGCCGTGTCATGTTATGATCGGTCGAGGCCGTTCCGCCGCTGAAGGTTGTCACCTGGACCGGATTCTTCAGGTCGGTCACGTCGAGGACGTGGGTGGTCGAAGGGACGTCCCAATCGAGTTCGTCCGACTCGTCGTCGATGTAGACATAGCTCCAGTCATCCGAGAGAACTCCCTGGTGGGCGTAGCCGCTCTTGGGGTAGACGTAGCTGGACAGGACGAAGATGTCTTGCTTGTCGGTCACATCCAGCACGTCCAATCCCGCGTTGCCTCCCGCTACGCTATCCTCGTTGAAGCAGAAGGCGATCTCGCGGCCTGCGTAGGGGCCCTCGGTGTAGGTGACGACCGTGGAGTCATGCACGTAGCGTTCGTTCCATTCCGCCACGAATACGGGATCGTCGCGAACGGCAATATCATAAATCCGCAAGCCGTACGTCATCGTGTTGCCCCCGGCATTGCGGTACAGGAACTCGCTCTCTGGGTTGATGGTGATGGTGTGCGTCTCCTCCAAGCCACCTTCGTGCACCTCGCGCACCAGGGTCAGGATTCCGTCGTCGATCTCGGAAAGGTCCACCACCTGAATGGCGGGTGCGGCTTCACCGACGAGATAGGCGTAGTGATCGAGGGTGATCGCCTCGCGCCAATCGGTGTCCACCGCATCGATGAACCCCATGATGGTGGCATTCTTTGGATCGGTGACCTCAACGAAGCTGGTGCCCAGGGTATGAGCGACGATGGCGTATTCGCGTCCCGACGGTGAGGTGTAGCCCCACAACCCCTTGATCAGGGCGGTGTCGTTGGCCAGTACCTCGCGCGGGATCCAGCTTTGCAGCTCGATTCCGTGGCTGGCGAACTTGCCGCGAGGATCCTGTGCATGAGCCGGTGTTTCCATCGACAAGAGAATCGTCGCCGCCAGTAGCGATACCACGTGAAACGGTAGGTGTGTGTGCCTCAACATCGGTTGTCTCCTTCCTCGACGCAAGCCTGTCTGCGGGCGCCATGTGCGCCGAGCCTGCATCGAATGGATCAACTTGCGAACTCGCCTCGGCCCATTGACAGCGAGGGTGATCACGAGACGGTGCGTCAGCCGGGTCTCCGGCCGACGCGTAGGGGATGGTCCCGTAGCCCTCCATGGATAGGATACCAGATCGCCCCTAAAGAGTCACCCCTTTTTGACGTTCGAATCGGGCATTATTTCCAGGGTGGGCCTCCACCGCCTCGCTGCGCCACGCCCGCCGGCTGGTGGAGGCGGGACTGAAAGACTAACATAGAAGTGGTATAACGTTCGGGGTCACCTCAGAATTCAGGAGAATGCGACGGATACGGCGCCCCCGTGCACCGATCTTGGGATCAGGTTCTTCGCGTACGTTTTTCGCTGTGGGGGGCATCGGGATGTCATTATCCGACCCGACCAGGCTTCTGAATGCAGCCGCAGCGGGCGACAAAGCTGCTGCCGACCGGCTCTTGCCGCTGGTTTATGACCAATTGCGGCAGGCCGCCCAACTCCAGATGGGCCGCGAGCGGTCCGATCATACGCTCTCCGCGACGGCGCTGGTTCACGAGGCCTATCTCAAGTTGATCGGCCCGCGCGAGGTACCCTGGAGGGGGAGACGGCACTTCTACGTCGCCGCAGCCGAAGCCATGCGGCGCATTCTCCTGGACCATGCCCGGACCCGCGCCCGGCTCAAGGGTGGCGGCGACGGGGGGCACATCCCCGCAGCATCGATGGTCGATTTTGAATCGCTTGGCGAACTTTCCATACGCGAACCTGAAGAAATCGTGTCGTTCGACGACGCCATTCGTCGCTTGGAGACTGAGGCGCCGGATTCGGCGGCCGTGGTCCACCTACGGTTCTTCTGCCGGTTGACCATAGATCAAACGGCGGAGGCCTTGGGGGTTTCCGGCCGAACCGTCGACCGGCGCTGGCTGTACGCCCGTGCGTGGTTGCACCGGGCAATGGGCGAGCTCGAAGAGAGATGAAGCATGTCCAGTACTCACGACATTCAGGCCATTCTC
>JADFPW010000411.1 GCA_022562105.1 Planctomycetota bacterium | reverse complement strand
TGAGGAATATGCAGTCCCCGTCAGGCTGCCCAGTGAGGCTGTGACGGAGGCCCACGCGTCGCACGTAGGTCGAATCGAGCTTGCCGTCCGTATGCCCCAGGAATTCTGCAATCCGGGCGATGTCCTTCTTGGTGACCCATACGTGCCCCGGTGGGCCGCTGCAGCAATTGCCGCACTGGGTGCAGCTGAAACTCAGCCCGGCTTGGTACCACTTTGCCTTCACGTCGGTCGTGGACATCGTCCGATCTCCTCTGGTCCATTTGACCCCATTCCACCCTAGGCGGCTGGATCGCGATCGACAAGGGGCGCAAGAATCGCAAGAAAGGGCAGAGTCCCGTACAATGCGCCTATGATTGCAGGTGGCACGAAACCGGGCGCTCCGCGACTCTATCTCGAGACCATGGGCTGCCAGATGAACGTTCTGGACAGCGAGTTGGGCGAGGGGCAGCTTCGCAGTCTGGGGTATGAGCCGACGCAGGATATGGGGTCGGCCGATGTCATCCTCTTCAATACCTGCAGCGTGCGGCAACACGCAGAGGACAAGGTTCTGTCGCGCCTGGGGCATCTGAAATCGCCCGATCGGCGTAAGAAGGATGCAGTCATCGGCGTGATCGGCTGCATGGCGGAGCGCGACCCGGACGGCATCTTGAAGTCAATGCCGCATGTCAACCTGATCTGCGGACCGGGCGAGCTGAACAAAATACCCGCCATGATCGACGAGGTGCGCGAGAGTCGTCGGCGGGTGTTGGCCCTTTCGCAGGTTCATTCGCGGCGCAGTTCGCTGATGGAACGAGCCGTCGAGTACGACTCGGTGGAAGCGTTGGATCTGTCGCGCGAGCCGGCCGGCGGCGCCAACGTGCTGCAATCCTACGTTCGCGTCCAGCGCGGCTGCGACAAGTTCTGCACGTTTTGCGTCGTCCCATTTACCCGCGGACCTGAGCGCAGTCGCCCCCCCGAACAGATCGTCGACGAGGTGCGCATGCTCGTCGATCGCGGAGCCAAGGAGATCACCCTCCTGGGGCAGACGGTCAACAGCTATCTGAACCGTGACCAGGGTCGAGCGGTACGATTCGCCGAGTTGCTCGCACGGGTGGATTCGGTATCCGGCATCGAGCGCGTGCGTTTCGTGACCAGCTATCCCGGTGATTTCACGGACGACATTTTCGAGGCCATGCGCGATCTGCCGCACGTGTGCGAGTACCTTCACCTTCCGGTGCAAAGCGGCAGCGACCGGATTCTCAAGCTGATGCGTCGCCAAAACACCGTTCAAGAGTACAAAGACCTGCTGGACCGTGGGCGCGAGATAGTTCCCGACTTGGCCGTGGCCAGTGATTTCATCGTCGGCTTCTCCGGCGAGACCGACGAGGATTTCGAGCAGACCGTGCAACTCGTCGAGCACTGCCGGTTCAAGAACGTATTCGTGTTCAAGTACTCCGCCCGCCCGGGCACGGTGGCCGACAAGCGTATCCCCGACGATGTTCCTGATGTCGCCAAGAAGCGCCGAAACAATGATCTGCTCGCCGTTCAGCAGGCCATCTCGCTGGCGGACAATCAGGCCTGGATCGGTCGCCAAGTCGAAGTGTTGGTCGAGGGCTACAGCAAGGCGGCCCTCAAAGCCCAGGAAGCGGAGCAAACCCGCGGCAGCGAGGTGTCCTGGCGGCGATCGGACCAACTGGTCGGTCGAACGCGCTGCGACCGCATCGTGGTCTTCAACGGGGCCGACACGGACATCGGCACGTTGGCCCGAGTTCGTATCAGCGGCGTGACCGCGTTGACGCTGCACGGCGAGCTACGCGCCCAGGGCCCGCCATCGGGCTCCCATGCGATTCCGGTGACCATCGGAAGCGCACGATTATCAACTAGCCAATAACTGCAACTGCCAGTGAGGATGACCGGCCTGTGAACCCAACGTGTGACCCCAGCCTGAAGTCGTGGATCCCCGTGTCGGCGGATTCGGATTTTCCGATCCAGAACCTTCCCTTTGGCGTCTTTTGTCGCCGATCGGGCGAGGTGGCCGTCGGTGTGGCCATTGGAGATCAGGTGCTGGACCTTGCCGTGCTGCATGGGGCCGGTCATTTCAGTGGTACGCCGGTTGCGACCGACAACGTGTTCGCTCGCCCAACGCTCAACGACTTCCTGGCATGCGGTCGAGCAGCCGGCAGTGCGGTGCGTGCAGTGGTTAGCTCATTGCTCGCCGAGGGAAACGCGACTCTGCGCGACGACACGACGCTGCGCAACCAAACTCTGGTGCCCCAATCCGACGTCGAGATGCTATTGCCGACACAGGTAGGCAACTACGTCGATTTCTATTCATCCAAGGAGCACGCCACCAACGTCGGCTCGATGTTCCGCGACCCGTCGAATCCGCTATTGCCCAACTGGGTGCATATTCCCGTGGGATACAACGGGCGAGCGAGTTCGGTGATTGTCTCGGGGGTCGATGTTCGCCGGCCGATGGGGCAAACCAAGGCGGACGATGCGGACGCCCCCACCTACGGGCCTTGTCGGTTGTTGGATTTCGAGTTGGAGGTGGGTTTCATCACCGGTTCCGGCAACGAACTGGGCGCACAGATCCCCACCGACAGGGCGGCCGACCATATCGCCGGTATGGTGCTGCTCAACGACTGGAGCGCCCGCGACATTCAGAAATGGGAGTACGTTCCGCTAGGCCCATTCCTGGGCAAGACGTTCGCGACTTCGATCTCGCCCTGGCTGGTGACGCTGGATGCCCTTGAGCCGTTTCGCGTTCCCGGCCCACAGCAGGATCCGCAGCCGCTGCCCTACCTGCAATTCTCGGGTGATTGGGCCTACGACATGCAGTTGGAAGTCTGGTTGCAAGCCGCCGACATGAGCGAGCCGGTGCGTCTCACCAAGACTAACTTTCGGTATATGTATTGGAACATGTTGCAGCAGTTGGCTCACATGACGGTCAACGGCACCAACGTGCTGCCCGGCGATCTGTACGGTTCGGGTACGGTTTCGGGTCCGACTGAGGACTCTCGCGGCTCGATGTTGGAAATATGCTGGAAAGGGACGAAGCCGTTGACGCTACCGAATGGCCAGCAGCGCAAGTTCATCGCCGACGGCGACACGGTCATCATGCGTGGCTGGTGTCAGGGCGACGGCTACCGGATCGGCTTCGGCGAGCTCCGGTCCACCGTCTTGTCCGCCTCCGAATAGCAAAACAACGCCAAGAGCACCGACTTGGGTCGCCTCGTACCAATCAAGAACAGCCTCAGCCGGCCTAGCTGCGGGCCACCATCGCGAGAAAAACCACGAGTTCAATCGGGGCATGAACACACCAGTCCCGCCGCAACAACACCACGCAAGACAAATAGGTATGGTGTCCCCCGATTCCCATTCCCCCCACGTCCGACAGATC
>JADFPW010000410.1 GCA_022562105.1 Planctomycetota bacterium | reverse complement strand
AGGGGTATGCGCCCAGCGTTTGGCCCCTGGCGACCTCGCCACCGGTGATTGCTGTCGAACTAACGCCATCCACCCAATCTCACGCTATACTCCACCCTTGGCAATTCCCCGGCCGGACAGTATTGGTGTTTAACCGGTGGTGACTGCCGCATCACCACCGCTGTCCGCAACCTCGAACGGCCCCTCCACCAGCTTCGGGGTGTTGGATCGCCGAACCTGCACCAGCTCAGCCGCGATGCTGGTGGCGATCTCCGCCACGGTCACCGCTCCGATCGACAGGCCGATCGGCGTATGCACGTTGTCGATCTGCTCCTGCGTCACGCCCTCGTCAGCCAAGTCCCGTAGGATCATCTTCGACTTTCGCTTGCTGCCGATCAGTCCGACATAGCTCGCTGGTCGGCGGACGACGGCCTGCAAGGCCTGGTGATCGTGCTGATGACCACGGGTGACGATGACCACGTAGCATCCGGCGTCGAGCGGGTACTCTCCCAGCATCTGAGCAATGTCGCCCACCTTCAATTCGACGCCGGTGGGAAATCGCCCGGTCGAGGCCTGGTCCGCCCGATCGTCGATGACCACGACGTGGAAATCCAGATCAACAGCCAGGCGAGCGAGGGCTTGCCCGACATGACCAGCCCCGGCGATCAGCAGCGTCGGCGGCACTTCCAGGTGGACCCGATACTGTTGCGTCTTGCCCTCGTGCTCGACAGTAATGGGAAATGACGAGGGCTCCCGTCGTTCCGCCTGAGCAACCGCATCGCGGATCGGTTGCAAATCGCTACCGGCCGCCACCGGCGTGACGCCTATAAACATTCGCCCGCCGCAGATCAGACCGTCGTCCCAGCCGTAATCGTGATCGAGCAGATAGTCTAGTAGTCCCGACCGGTTCTGTTGGAGCATTTGGAATGCGGTGGTGCGAACCTCAGCCTCGACGCATCCGCCGCCGAGTGTCCCCAGCGTGGATCCGTCGGCGCGCACCAGCATCGCTGCACCCGCGGTCTGCGGTGTCGAGCCGCGGGTTTGGACGACCGTACAAAGCGCCGCCGGTCGATCAGCCTCGGCATCGGCAATCAGAGTCTTCAATGTGGGAATCAGTTCGCTCATGTTGTATTTCTGACTGACCGACTGGAAAGTCGGTCCCACATTACTTGCCAATTACTTCCGCGACCGGTTTGGTTTCAGAATGGCCTGGGCGGCGGGTGAGTCCTTCATGGGTAGGCGCGTGCGATGGACGCCGTCGAACGCTTCCAGCGCCGCCGCCACCGCCGGGGCCGTCGGAACCAGGCCGATCTCACCGACGCCGCGGGCTCCGTACGCCGTCTCCGGGTCGGGCTCTTCTATGAAGATCATTTCGATCTCCGGCATCTGATGGGCCCGCAGCACGTGGAGCGATTTGATGTCCTTGTTCTGGATTCGCCCGTTCTCAACGACGAAATCCTCAGTCAGCGCATATCCCAATCCCATGTGGATCGAACCTTCCATTTGGCCTTCGAGCAGCGTCCGATTCATCACCCGTCCGACGTCGTGGGCGGCGATGACCTTGGCGACTCTGCCATCGTCGTCCAGGATGACCACCTGTGTGGCGAATCCATAGGTGATGTGTGTTTTCGGCTCAGCCACGTCGGCGCCGGGCTTGGTGGTATAGGTGAAAGCACACTCGCCTCGGAACTCCCGGCCGACCAGATCGGTCAGCGTCCGGCCGGCATCCAACTCCGCCCGCAGCTTCTTTGCGGCCTCAATGATCGCCGCAGCCCCGAGCACGGTCGCCCGACTCGCGGTGGTCTGGCCGCAATCGACGTCGGCTGACGTGTCGGTACGCGGATGGAATAGCTCCGGCGGCAAGCCCGTTTCCGTGCAGGCGGTTTGAATGCAGATCGTAAAATACCCTTGCCCCATCTCGGTGAAGCCGGTGCGGATGGATACCCGGTCGGGAGCCTCCACGGTCAGAACCGCCTTGCCCTCGTCCGGCATTCCGTTGCCGATGCCGGTGTTCTTGATGCCGCAGGCGATGCCGGCGTAGCGGGCGTTTCGATAGGCATCTTTCACCGCCAGCAACGTGCGTTTCAGTCCGAACGGTTTGTCCAGCTTCTGGCCGGTGCAGAATCGATCGCCGACCTCCAGGATGTTCCGCCAGCGCATCTCCCAACCGTCGATGCCCACCTTCTTGGCCAACCGATCGAGACTCCGTTCGATGGCGAAGGCTGCCTGGTTGGCTCCGAAGCCGCGCATTGCTCCACACGGAGGATTGTTCGTATAGACGGCTAGCGATTCGACGTCGATGCTCGGCACACGGTAGGGGCCCACGGCATGCCCCGCCGCTCGCTCCAGCACTTTCGCCCCGACAGACGCGTACGCCCCCTTGTCACCGATCATCCGGGCCCACACACCGGTCAACTTCCCCTCATCGTCGCAGCCGACCTTGACGCGAATCGTCACCGGATGGCGTTTGGGATGCAGGCGGAAACTCTCCTGGCGGGTCAACGTACACTTGACCGGTCGGCCGCACAGCACGGCAGCCAGCGTGGTCTGGGCTTGGATGCTCATGTCTTCTTTGCCGCCGAACGCTCCGCCGTTGGACACCAGCTCGACGTGTACACGATCGATATCCCATCCCAACACGGACGCAATTTGCCGACGATCGTCGAAGACACCCTGACCCTGCGACAGCACGCGCACGGAACTCGGGCTAGCGTCGGTCGCCTCATCCCTCAGTCCCTCAGTCCCTTCGTCCCTTGCCTCAACGTTGGGGATGGCAATGCACGCCTCGGGCTCCAGGAACATGTGCTCGATGCGCTGGGTGACATACGTCTCTTCAACGATGTGGGCCGATTTCTGGAACGCCTGATCCACATCTCCGCGCCGGATAGCGGATCGAGACAGCAAGTTGCCTTTCGGGTGGATCTTGGGGGCGTCCGGCTTCAGGGCCGCCTCGGGCGTGGTGACCGGGTCTCGAACGTCGTATTCGATGACGATTTGCTCGGCGGCCTGACGGGCGATTCGTTGATCGATGGCGACCACAACCGCCAGGATATCGCCCACACACCGCGTCTCCTCACCGACCGCGACCAGGATCGGCCAATCCTGAATGATCAGTCCGACGTATCGATCGCCGGGCACGTCAACGGCGGTGATGATTCGCTCGACACCGTCCATCGCTGCAGCCGGCTCGATGTCGATGGATTTGAACAGCGCCCGCGGATGATCGCTGAAACGCATGGCTGCGTAGAACGAACCCGGGACGTGAATGTCGTCCACGTATCGGAAGTCGCCCAGCACGAATTCGCTGCCCCGATACCGCCCCAGGCGGCCGCCGATTCGGGGATCGCCATCGGTCAGCAGCGACGCCCCGCGACGGACGCCGCCGTAGGTCTGGATGGCGTCGATGATTTTGGTGTAG
>JADFPW010000061.1 GCA_022562105.1 Planctomycetota bacterium | reverse complement strand
GAGGTCAAGCCCGATACCGGCGAGGGGATCCCGTTCAGGATGATCACGTTCGATGAGAGCAACATGTTGTACACGGCCTCGGAGACCCGCGCAGGACGAACCGTGACCTCGACCGGTGCCTACCGCTGGAATAGCTGGACGTTGACGCTGACGCCGGAAGGCAATCCGCCGCAAGAGTACAAGGGGTTTCTCTGGTGGGGAAAGACGCTGAAACTGACCTGCAGAGTCAACGATCAAGAAATCAAGGCCACCCTGGAAAAGCAGCCGCTGCCGTAGGCGGTGCGATCCACGGGGCGCTGAACTTCTACAAGCCGCGGGGCATCACGTCGGCCAAAGCTCTCTATCGCGTTCGCAAGATCATCGGCCTGGGCAAGAGCGGCCACGCCGGCACGCTGGATCCAGCCGCAGAGGGCGTGCTGGTCTTGTGTCTGGGGCAGGGCACCAAGCTCACCGAAGCGTGGATGGACCAGCCCAAGGTCTACCGGGCTACCGCTCGCCTGGACATTACCAGCGAGAGCTTCGATACCGACGGCGAGGTCACCGAGGTGCAAGTCGAACGTCGCCCGACCGCCAGGCAGATTCGAGCGGCGCTCGCCCAATTCGTCGGCCACATCCAACAGACACCCCCGTCGATCAGCGCCATCAAGGTCAACGGTCAGCCGGCCTACCGCTCGGCTCGGCGTGGCCAACCGCTGGTGCTCAAGGCCCGCGGAGTCCACATCCATTGGCTGCACCTCCATTCCTACTGCTGGCCGGAAGTTGACCTGGAGATGGCCTGTGGTCGCGGCACCTACGTCCGCGCCCTGATTCGGGACTTGGGGATGGCTTTGGAGACCGGTGGGTGCCTATCCTCTCTGACCCGAACGGCGGTCGGCCCTTTTCGAGCTATTGACGCGTGGACCTACGAAGCCCTGGAGGCTGAGGGTTCAGGTAACCGATGGTTGACACCGCTGCACGACGTGCGATCGAAGCTGGCCCGGCGGCCGGTGGCCATTCCGCCTGCCCCGGTCGCCTCGGATTCCGATACCACAGTCGGTTTTCTTTAAAGCCCAGCGCGCGTTTTCCCGGGTGAGGGGCCGCGTGCCCGGTAGAATGGGAACCGGTTCCGGTCGATGCCATCGCTTGACAGGCTGTCCGCCGTGCCTGACCCTGTCACGCGCGAATTGTTTTCCGGGTGTTAATCAAGGCGAGGACGTGTTTGCCCATGTTGACGAGTACATCGACCTATGCCGTTCGGGCTGCCAGCTTGATGGCCCAGAAAGAGGATGAACTGCCCCTGACCGCCAAGCAGCTCTCCAAATGGGGCAACATCCCCATGAACTACCTGTCCAAGATCCTTCGCGTTTTGGTGCGGGCTGACATCCTAAGCGCCAACCGGGGGATCGGAGGCGGGTTTCGATTTGCTCGCAGCCCGTCCTCGATCACCCTCTTGGACATTGTCGAGTTGTTCGAGGATGTCGATCGTGAACCCATCTGTCCGTTCGGCCAAGCCTTCTGTTCCGACGACGACCCATGCAACATGCACAAGCGTTGGGGCGCCGTGCGCAATCAATTCTTGGAGGAACTCAGGACTATTGATTTGCGCAGTGCCGCTCCGACCGGCAAGCGCAAGCAGGTCAAGCGAAAGAAGGCCAAGAAGCGCAAGTCCCCCAAGCGCCGATCAGCGCGGTGGTAGCGGCATCGGCCCGGCGCGTATCGAGCGAGCCTTGGGGATCTGAACCAGCCCATGCCCCGAAGGAGGTTGGTATGTCCCGCCGCCTGACTTCATGCCACTCACCCCGGCAGTCGCCCGAACACGAGCGAGATTGGTTGCGGTGAGCCGTCCAAGGAAAGGCCTCCGCTCGACCGATAGCGGGCGGCGCCGCCGCCGCGGCCCACGACGAGACCGGGGCTCGTCACCGGAACTCGCATCACTTCCAAACGTCGTCTCCATTCCGAAAGTGTGGCCGATCGGTGCCCTTCTGGTCGTGGGTCTCGTAACCCTGATCGCCTTCTGGCCCGCCCTGGATAACGAGTTCGTCAACTGGGACGACGACAAGAACATTGTGACCAATGAGCACTTTCGGGGCCTGGGCGACGCTCAGCTCCGCTGGATGTTCCTCGAGTACAAGATGGGGCATTACCACCCGTTGACCTGGGTTAGCCTAGCCATCGATTTCCTGGACGGAGGAATGGATCCGCGTCCCTACCACCGAACCAGCGTCCTCCTGCATGTTTTCACGGCGTTATCCCTGTTCTGGTTAGCGTGGATCCTATTGCGCCTGGCCCGTCCGCCAGGTAGTCCGGGCGAAGCTCGTGCCCTGTGCATGCTGTCGGCGTGGGCTGCCTTGCTGTTCGCCGTGCATCCGCTGCGGGCCGAGTCAGTGGCCTGGGTCACCGAGCGCCGCGACGTGCTCAGCGGCGTGTTCTTCGTGCTTTGCATCGGATGTTATCTTCGTGCTCGGGAGCGACCGGAGACGCTATCATGGCGATGGTACATTCTCTCGCTGGTCCTTCTGTTGCTATCCCTGCTCTCCAAGGCCTGGGGGATGGTCGTGCCGGCCGTTCTGCTGCTCTTGGACCTGTACCCCCTGCGCCGTATACGCCGCCCCACGGATCAACCATCGATCCGCCGGACGCAAGTGGCCCTGGCCGACAAGGTGCCCTACCTGCTACTGGCGGTTCCGTTCATGGTTCTCGCCTATTTGGCACAGAAATCCGAGGTCGGGACGATGCGGTCATGGGAAGATCACACCCTTGCAGAACGATTGGCCCAAGCGTTCTATGGGTTGGGATTCTATGTGAGGAAGACCGTGTGGCCGACCGGATTGATCCCCATCTATGAGCTCCCCAAAGAGCTGTCATTCTCCGAGTTTAGGTTCTTGGCGAGTGCCGCGGCCGTCATTGTGGTCGCCGCTTTTGTCGTACTCCTGCGCAAGCGCTGGCCGGCGCTGGCGGTGGCGGCGTGTGCATACTTCATTATTCTCGCCCCGGTCCTGGGGATCACCCAGAGCGGGCCACAATTGACCGCCGATCGCTACTCCTACTTATCGTGCCTCGGCTGGCCCATTCTGCTCGCCGGGGCGATTGCGTATTTATGGCAGTCAAGCCGCCTTCATCGGACCGCCCGCATCCTGATCGTGGTTCTGTGCATCGCCGTGATACCCGTACTGGGGGTTCTGACGCGGCGACAGGCGGACGTCTGGCAGAACTCCATGTCATTGTGGAATCATACGCTGGCCGTCGATCCCAACAACTGGAACGCCCACCTCAATCGCGGGTTCGTTCTCAGGAAGCAAGGACACGATGACCAAGCGCGGGCCGAGTATCAACGAGCCGTCGATTTGAACCCCGACTCTCCCATCGCACTGAACAACCTCGGCTTCATGCTGCGACGACAGGGGGAGAAGGAGAAAGGGCTCGAGTATATTCTGCGGGCCAAGGAGATCATGCCCGAGCATACCGGGATTCGGTGGTCGCTCGCCCGGGCGTACCATGTCGCCGGTCATCTGGACGAAGCCGCCGAGGCCTACCGGTATTACTTGAGGATCAAACCGTCGCAATTCAAGGGCCACTACTGGTTCGGCCTGGCCCTCATGGACCAGGGCGATTTCAGCGGAGCCCAGCAGGAGCTACGGCGGGCCGTCGATCTTAAACGGGACAGCGCTGCTGCCTACATGGCGCTGGGTAACGCGTTTCGACGCGACGGGCAATACGTCAAGGCCATCGAGCAGTACCGTGTGGCCGCGAACTTGGATCCCGAGCTGGCTGGACTCGCGGGCGCCCGCGCCGCGGCGGAAGCCTCACGCCGGTGAACGGTTCGAGTCGGTGGAGGTGAGGGACGCGGTAGGCGGATTCCGGACGGGGAGATTGCAGTACGAAAGCAGAGCTTCTATCCTCCAGGGCCAGTCCGGGAATCAAGCCGGTCGCCCGCGAGCGCCCACCAAGCTGGCTGGATGTCGGCCCGGTGGCCCGAGCGATACCAGGAGCGGCACGGCCGGCGGAAACAAGGATGACCAGAATAATCCATGGGCTTGATGCGGTGGATCCACCTTTCGCTACCAGCGTGCTGGCGATTGGTAACTTCGACGGCGTCAACCGGGCCCACCAACATTTGCTTTCGCAGGGGGCGATGTTCGCGGCAGTCACCGGCCATCCGTTGGTCGCCCTGACCTTCGAGCCTCATCCGCTCACCGTCGTCGCTCCGGATCGCGCACCAGCCCGCCTGACGTCGGAATCCGAGAAGATTCGCTTGCTGGCTGAGGCCGGCGCCGACGTCGTTGTCGTCGCCCATTCCGACACGAAACTCCTGGGCATGACCGCAGACGAGTTCGTCCAGGAGGTGATCTGTGAATTGTTTCATCCATCCCACCTGGTTGAGGGGGCCAATTTTGGATTCGGCCGCGGGCGCAAGGGCAACAATGAGACCCTCCGGCGGCTGGGAGGCAAGCTGGGCTTCGAGACCTGCGTGGTTGCGCCGCTGAAGCTCCAGGTAGAACCGGGCCAACCAGCCGAGACGGTATCCAGCACGCTGGTGCGCCGACTGCTTGGGGAGGGTAAGGTTCAACAGGCGGCGGTGTGCTTGGGGCGACGGTACGTGCTTGAGGGACCAGTCGGCCGAGCCCAGCAGCGCGGGCGGAGTCTCGGATTCCCCACCGCCAACCTGCAAATCGAGGACCAACTGATACCGGCCGAGGGCGTCTATGCCGGGTTCGCCGAAGTCGGATCGGCCCGCTATTCGGCGGCCATCAGCATCGGACGGACCCCGACTTTCGGCGAGAACGTATTGCAGATCGAAGCGCATCTACTGGATTTCGAGGGTGACTTGTGCGGCACGATCGTGCGGCTCGAGTTTCAACGTTGGTTGCGAGCTCAGAAGAGGTTCGAGTCCGTCGGGGCCCTAGTCACCCAAATTGAGGCCGACGTGGCGCGCGTCCGGCGCTTCACCATGAAAGGGTAGGGCCAACTTGGCAATAGCGGTTGATGACTACCGACGCGCCGGCGAGCAAGTATCGACTTGGCGACACCCGCTGCTTCTCAGTCACGCACGATCCGACGGCGACGCCCTCGGATCGCTGGTCGCCATGCGCGACATGCTTCGCAGGCACGGGGCCGAGCCACGAGCCATGGTGTTTGAGCCCGTGCCACCAAGGTATCAAATGCTGGTCGAGAAGGAGGAACTGGCGATCTGGGACTCCAACACCGCCCCTGATCCCTCGACCGTGGATGGCGTCCTGATTCTCGACACCTGCTCCTACGCCCAACTCGAACCCGCAGCCGATTGGTTGCGACTGGCGAAAGTGCCCAAGGTCGTCGTGGACCACCACGTCACCCGGGATTCGCTGGCGGAGACCTACTTGATCGACGAGACGGCGGCGGCCAACTGCCTGTTGTTGTGGGAATGGAGCCAGGCAAACGGATGGGCGGTCGATGGCGACATCGCTCGGGCCCTGTTCGTTGGCCTGGCCACCGATACCGGCTGGTTTCGTTACTCCAATACGGATTCCCGGGCGCTGCACGCCGCGGCGGCGCTGGCTGGTATCGGTCTATCGCCGCATGAGTTGTACCGTCGGTTGTACCAGACCGATCCAGCACCCCGGCTGCGTCTGCTCGGCGCGGTCTTGGAACGCATGGAATTGCTTCCGCTGGGCCCCACCGATCTACTCGCGGTCCTGACGGTGGATCAGTCGATCCTGAAACAGGCGGGGGCGACCACGTCCCAGACCGAAGATCTGGTCAGCGAACCGCTGCGCATCGAGGGCGCGGTGGCGTCCACGCTGCTTGTCGAGCAGGGAGACGGCATCGTCCGGGTGAGCCTGCGCAGTCAGCCGCCGCTGCCGGATACCGATCGCCGCGACGTGGACGTGGCCGCCATTGCCCAACAACTGGGCGGTGGCGGGCATCGGCGAGCGGCGGGTGCCCGGGTGGCCGGGAGCCTGGCGGAGGTGAAACGTCGGGTCATAGAAGCGTTCTCACAGTGAGGCATGCTGTGGAACCGGAACGCGACGACGGCGGCCCACACGATTGATGCTTGAATGGCCGATCCAACACCCCCCAAGCCCATGGATCGCAATCCATGGGTCCGGATTGCTCAGATGACCATTCAATCCACACCAATCCGCGGTTCGCTGAGGTCGGAAACTCACGAGTCGCCTGCCAGTCGCCGGCGTCGCTCGCCTCCCATCGCACGGTATCCAAGCAACTGTAGAAGCGCCGCAATGATAGCCTGGACGACCAACCCGGGCCAAAACGTGATCGGCATGTCGGTCCAGACTGCGACCAGCGTGCCGGGCGGGCTTGAGCCGAAGATCCAGGAAAACGGAAGAGTCGCATTGTATGGATCGCTCATCTGAAGCTTCCAGTTTGCCCAACCCACGTCTCCGACGATCGGAAACCCCCACGCGATGACGACAAACAGTGAGCATAGGAAGAGGGGTTTCTGCCCGGTGGAATAGGCGAATCGAAGTAGCCCGCCGATCGCCAGCAGACCGCAGAGAAGGGCCACTGCGCAGGGCAGCCAGCGGGCGAATCCGGCATCTTGGAGATTCGTCGGATACACCGCCGTGCGGCCATCCCAGTCTGGGACATCCCCGACACCGAGGAGCCCGCAGATCAAGACTACGATCAAGATGGCGAACACCATCGGAGATGCTCGCTCGCTCCAGGGTGCCCTTGCCCGGGCTCGGACCGCGCGAATCTCGGCCGAGGCCAGCGAGTGGAGTGGCAAAATACCCACGAATAGGGAAACGATCAGCGCTGCAATGAAATGGGTCTGTCCCATCCCCGTCAAAGCACCGAGGGAAACACCGAGCGAAGCGAACTGCCCGATGCCGAGCAAGGACAATACTAGCCAGACCACGAGCACGCCCAGGGCGGCGATCGGGCCGAACGCACATCGCTGAGGGTGACGGTACTTCCGGGCCGCCGCCATGATCCAGATGAAAAGCATCACCACACAGGTGACCACCATGATAGGCATGCCGGCTCCGTAGGCCGCCGGCCGGCTGTTCATGAGCCAATACGAGTTGATGATCGGGTACGCTCCGAGGAACAGGCCCGCTCCGGGAAAGAAGATCACCCAAAAGCGCCCCAGCAAGGCCAGACCGATGACGGCGGCGCCGACATTGCTCGGCTTCTGAGCGGCGACGCCGACGAACACCACCAAGCTCCAGATCGACAGGCACGACAGCAAAAGGATTCCGCCGCCGCCGAGCCAGCCTTGCAGCCCAAGCCCGCCCAGGCCGCAAAGGACCGTGCCGTACAGCACGCCCACCGCCCAAAGCAGCAATACCATGATCGTCGGACCCAGCAGATAGCCCCACATGGTTCCCAGGGCATCCATCGCCGACAGCCGGTGGGACTCGATCATCTTGGTCTGCATGTCGCGCGAAATCGCCTTGGAGATCACCGTGCATCCGCCGAGCACGAGGATGACCATCTGCAATATCGACAGAGCATGAAGCAGGCCGCTGCAAAGGCTGGTCAAGCTGGTGCCCGGAGGCTCCATGCGTCGATAGGCCAGGGTGCAGGCCACCATGATCGCCAGATAGACACCGCAATAGGAGAGGATGCGTTTCCACCCGCCTAACATGTGGACCTGTATCCACCAGATCGGATTGGTCAATCGAATGAATCCAGCCATTCAGTCCACCTGTTTGACGCCCGATCGCAGGTACGCTTCTTCGAGCGACGCCTTCAACGGGCCGAACTCCGCGATCGGAAGCCCCGCGTCGATCAGTTGCCGCAGCAGCGCCGACCCAGCGTCCGTCCCATCGACGTGATCGACTAGGAACTCCCCGCCCCGCTGCTCAACAGCGGCTACGCCCGCCACGCCTTGCAAGCGTTGCAACGGGTCTTTCAGCCCGGCGTCGAGGACGATGCGGTATCGACGGAGGTTGTGCCCATCATGGGCCAACTCGCGGGCTCTTCCGAATTGCAACACGCGCCCATGCTCGATGATGGCAATATGCGTGCAGAACTCCTCCAGGTCCGCGAGAATGTGGGATGAAACAATCAGCGTGTGACCCTGGTCGCGCAGATTGGCGAACACCTGACGAAGCTGAATGCGGCCGGCGGGATCCAACCCCGCGGAGGGTTCGTCCAGCAAGATCACGGTCGGGTTGGGTATCAGCGTTCGAGCCACGGTGACCCGCTGGCGCATGCCCCGCGAAAGATTCTTGATCTTCTGATCGCGCTTGTCGTTGAGCCATAGCTGTTCCAGCCAGAAGTCGATCCGCTCCTCGGCTTCCTGCCAATGCAAGCCGTAACAGCGGGCGATGAACATCAGGAATTGCTCGAGCGTGACCTCCTCATAGACGGGCGGTGAGTCCGGGGCGAACCCGATGTGGCCTCGCACCCGGTCCGAGTCGCGGAACACATCATGTCCCATGACTTCCGCGGTCCCCGCCGTCGGGGCGTGCAGGCCGGCCAGCACTCGTAAGAGTGTCGTCTTGCCCGCCCCGTTGGGTCCGATGAGCCCCAACAGGTCACCGGCGTGAAGCTCGAAGCTGATGTCGCGCACGGCGACCAACTTGCCGAACTCGACACGAACATTCTTGGCCGCCAGGAGTACGTCCACCCGTTTAGCCTTCCACGTGGCCCAGACCGGATAGGATCGGACCGTGTGGCACCGGTTTTCAACCGGTGTCTTTCCCGACCGGTGTTGGGCCGATCTTACATTTCAAGGTCTACCACTGAGAATCATACGAGCAGCATGCCGGTCAGGGAAGCATGGATACGGCGACCGGGGCTGGATGGTCTTGGGCAGGGACTTCCAACAGCAGCATGCTCAGTGGCTGCGCTTGCGGCCCAACCATTTTTGAAGACCGGCGATGGTGCGGGTGTTGAGGATGTGGTCCGGCTCAGCGCCGGCGCGGCGGGCGGTGGTAACGCCGAGCGGCATCTGCTTCAACTGGTCGGTGTGGTGCGAATCGGTGTTGATGCACAGCATGACCCCGGCGTCGATGGCTTGACGGGCGTGGAGATCCTTGAGATCGAGACGTTTCCACGCGGCGCTGACTTCTAACGCGGTATGCGAGTCGGCCGCAGCCTTGGCGACGGCGGCGATGTCCAGGTCCGACGAGGCTCGCTTGTTGATCAGGCGACTCGTCGGGTGGCCTATGATGGAAACGTAGGGGTTGTCTATCGCTGCCAACGTCCGCTTCGTTACTGAAACGCGTCCAGCCGCGATGGCTGAATGAATGCTAGCCACCACCAGGTCACATTCAGCTAGTAGGTCATCCGGATAGTCCATCCGTCCGTCGGCCAGGATGTCGCATTCGCAGGCCACGAGGATCTTGATCCCTTTGATTCTGCCATCAGCGGCGCGAACGTCTTCGATCTGTTGCCACATTCGATCGATGGACAGTCCGCCAGCCACGGCGCTGCTCTTGCTGTGATCGGCGATGGCTATGTAGGCGTATCCTAGCGCCTTGGCGGCCGCCGCCATCTCGTCGAGCGTGGACTTGCCGTCGCTGGCCACGGTGTGCATGTGCAAGTCGCCGCGGATGTCGTCGATGGTCACCAGCTTCTCGCCGGCGGCTGGGTTCTCAAACTCGCCACGATCTTCTCGCAGTTCCGGCGGGATCCAGGGCAGACCGAGTTTGCGGTAAACCGCCTTCTCCGTCGAGCCGGCCAGGCGTTTCTCGCCATCGAACACGCCGTACTCGTTTAGACGCCAGCCTCGTTTGACCGCAATTTCGCGCAGGCGAACGTTGTGTTGCTTGGAACCGGTGAAATACTGCCACGCCGCCCCGAATGCCGCCGCCTCGACCACCCGCAGATCGATCTGCACCTCGCGTTTGCTGTCCAGGTCGATGGTGATCGACCCCTTGGTGGCTCCGGATGCGAGCACCCGCTTGACGCCGTCAAGTTTGACGAAACGCCCCACGATGTCCGCCCCGTCGGGGGCTATGCAGAGCAGGTCGATGTCGCCGATGGTCTCGCACCCGCGCCGTAGCGAACCCGCGATTTCCACACGCTCGACGCCGGGCATCGCTCGAACGGTTTCGGCGAGCGGCTCAGCCAGGATCACGGCTTGGCCTAACGCGATGCGCCCACCGCTGCTTTCCAGAAACGCGATCCCCTCTGCGATGCGTTTGACGCTGATTTCGCCCATTCCCGCGAGTCCAGCCAGCGATCCGTCGGCGATCGCCCGTTTGAGATCCTGCATTCCTCCCACCTTCAACTCGTGATAGGCCAAGGCGACCTTCTTCGGACCCAGTCCCGGGACTTCGAGCAAATCCGGTAGACCCGCGGGTAGCTTGGACGACAATTCGTCGAGCAATCCGATCGACCCTCGCTCGACGTACTCCTCGATCTTGGCCGCCGTACCTTTCCCCACACCGGGCAACTCAGTCAAGCGGCCGTCGGCTGCCAGCTCGGCGATATCGGTGATGGTGTCCTTGATGACCCGAGACACGCGTCGATAGGAGTTGATGCGGAAACGGTCCTCGCCGCGAATCTCCATGAGATCGGCGATTCGTCTGAAAACCGTGGATAGCTCTGCGTTGATCATGCCTATGGGACAGTCGGAGCCGGCCGCCGCCGAAACTGACCCCAACGGGAATCGAACCCGTGTTGCCGGCGTGAAAAGCCGGTGTCCTAACCGCTAGACGATGGGGCCTGGGATGCCGAGTTCAGGCCGGGAGGATAGACAATTGGGCTTCAGTTGGCAAGTGGATCGGAGCCCGCCAACGCCGTTCGGACTCCCGGTGGCGGTCCGCTGCTCAGGCCCCAGGGGGGTCGGGCAGATCGAAGCGAAGTTCTACAGACGAGGGAACCACGGGGTATTCGATGCGACACCGATAAACGTCAAAGCGCTCGCCATCCCAGCCGAGTTTGTCGAAAACGTAGCGAGCCATCTCGGGATACTTGGGAACGTCCGGCGTATGCAAGACCGAAGGCCCCTTGCCCAGGTAGATCACCGATTCATCCAAGGCGAGCCGATCGCGTTCTTGGTTGGGTCCCGGGGGGGGCGTCATCCCCGGAAGCTTCCCATAGACCGCGGCCTCCGGCGTGATCGGTCCGAAGGTGTCCTCGCGGATGAGAAAATCGACGATCAACACTTCGCTGGGTATGCAGACGATGGCAGAGGTTTGACCGATCGGGTTGTGCTCATCGCGGTAGCGCGAGGCGGCGTTATGGGCCACATTGCCCTCGACGCAGGTGATGGCCGCCGTATCACCAATCCCGTTGCCGCGCAATTCCCAGTGAAGGAACCCGCCTCCCAGGTCTACGGCGCGCACCTTGGGCAGCGGCCGGCTGCAGAACTCCCTGAGCAGGGAGATCCCCTGGGTCTGCTCAGAAGCAGGGTCTATGGGGCTAGAGGTGAACGATCGACGAACCACGCCATCGCCATCCGAGCACAGAATGCTGCCAATGACCAACGGGGCGTTGGCCCGCAATTGGCGTAGCTTGAAGAACCCCTTCACCATCGCGAGATGGATCAAGTGTGGGTCATCTCCAGGCCGGACCAGCAAAAGTTGTAGCTGGGTCTTGGCTTGCACACCCCAGATGCAGCTGTTGCCACGAAAAGCGGTTCGACGGTGCAAGACGTCTGCGGCTCCGCGGTCCGTCTCGGCGCAGCCAGTCAGCATCATCTTGAACGAGGCCCGGTCCCCGGCGTGGACTCGGATCAATTCCTCGAAGTCGTCGAACACCCGGATGACGCTTTCCAGCAAAACCTCCGGCACCGAGTGCCTTTTCGCCGCCACGAGGAACGTCTCCAATGCGGATCGCCCCGGGACATGCTGAGCAGCGGCGAACGGATCGGGGCCATGTGCCACTTTCGTGACACGCCAGGCCAAGTTCTTGTCGATGCGGAGAAGTCGGGCGACTTGGTGAGCCTTCCGCGCGTGACGCGGAAGGGCATCGAGCATGTCTCGAAAGATGGCTTGAAGACGCCCCAGCACGCTTTCCGCGTCCGCCTGGAAGGTCGATTCGTGCTTCGTTTCGGGCGGAGCGCTTCCCATCATGATGAGCGAGCCTAGCCGCGTTCTAGTCGATGGTCAAGTCCTAAAGAGTTTCCCTGGGGATGCCCCTGGGATGCCCTTGATAAGCGATGCGAAACCTGGTAGCCTCGAATAGATGCGACGTTGTCATCAGAATCCCCGGCGTGATCCGGCGGGAAGGATGCTTGAGAACGGAGACGAAATCACGATGCACACGGCCCAAAAGGAAAACCGGAACGAGCAAACTGCTCGGGTGCGGTTTGTACGAGATCATGTTCTAGAGGAGGAGGTTTCATGCATTTACATCGTAGTAGAATTGGCGTAGCCCTCATGGGGGCGGTGGCCATCGTTGGATGGTGTAGCATGGCGACACCGACGCTGGCGGCGGATAGGGATTTGGATGGCGGAGCACCTGCGCTGACCGCCATCGGAGCGGTGGACGAAGCGGCTGCTGTGACCGCGAAGCGGGCGGAGGGTTCGCAGACGCCTACCTTTACGCGTAGTCCCCAGGGACTGGCCTCCCCGGGTGCCGTCTCTTTGAATGGCGATAGTGAAGGCGGCAGCGCATCCGCACGCGGGGGGGGAGGCGTGGTCACCTGCAGTGTGGATAAGGAGCTGGTGCTCGGTACGGGTGTCGCCTGCAGCGGCGCCGATACGGAGGTCGCCCGTTGTTTCGACGGGGCGACGTTCTTCTCCGTGGACACCGTGGTGGCGAGCCTCGACATCGGCATCGAAGTCACTCAAGCGGGTGCAGTGCTGACCGGGAACGTGTACCGCCTGGACGCCGGTGCGTGCGGCGATCCTACTCTGTTCGACGCGGACCTGACGCTGCTCGGCACCAGTTCGATCACCCTCGACGGGTCGGAAACCTTGACCATCCAGACTATTTCCTTCTGCGACGGCATCTTCGTGGAGGCAGGAACCTCCGTTGTGGCGGAGGTCACCTGGGTCAATGGAGTTACGATCTTTCCTGGGGCCAACTCCAACGGTCAGACGTGTCCGTCGTACGCCTCGTCTGATAGCTGCGCGTTTCCTGACCTGACCGATCTCGTATTGATTGGGTACCCCGACAGTCACACGGTCCTGAACCTCAACGTGGACGGCGAAGTGGAGCCCTGCCCCATCTGCGAGAGTGATGCTGATTGCGACGATGGCGATCCCTGCACCGTCGATTCGTGCAACGTCGATACCGGCGAATGCAGCAACGACGACATCGTGTGTGACCCGGGCGATATCTGCGTGGATGGCGTCTGCGTTCCCGACGTCGGCCCTTGCGGTCCGGGCAACGGCGATTGCTGCACCGAAGGTGGCAACGGCACGCCGGGTTGCGAGGACGAGGCCTGCTGCGAAGCGATTTGTGCAGCCGATACGTTCTGCTGCGACAGGTCGTGGGACGGCATCTGTGCCGACTCAGCCCAGAAGAGCTGCGCGGTTTGCATAGGTGGTGGTGAAGGTCCGCCGATCGGTTGCGACGACGATAATGATTGCGACGACGGCGATGCCTGCACCGACGACGTGTGCGGCGATGACGGCTTGTGCTCGAACCCGCAGATCGACTGCGACGACGGCGATCAGTGCACCGACGACTTCTGCGTCGATGGCGAATGCCAGAACGAGGACAACGCCGATTGCTGCGAGGGTTGTGTCGGCCCCAACGGCGAGGAGTGCGCCGGTGACGTCAACTGCGACGGGGCGGTCGATCCGTTGGACTCGGGTGCGATTCTGGCCCGGTTCGGTCTGGATCCGTGCAACGAGGAGAATTGCCGGTACGACGTCAACTGCGACGGTGCCATCGATCCGCTGGACAGCGGTTATGTCCTGGCTCGATTCGGCGTGTGCAATGAGCCGACGGTCTGCAAGATCTGCTCGGATAACGTTTTCAACGACAATTGCGAGGACGCCCCGGTGGATTCGTTGAGCATCGGCGAGACGCTCAGCTACGACGGTGACAACACCGACGCCACCATGACCTGTGCGGCAGGTGGTTTCCCGGAGACGTGGCACGCGTTTGATCTGACGGAATCGGCTACCGTGACTGCCAGCCTATGTGGCACGGATCCGCCGTTCGGCAACGCGTACATCGTCATCGATCCCGAATGCCCCTGTTCAGGTGCATTCGTCTTCGCGACCGCTTTCGATCAGTTTACCTGCGACGACGGCAACTGGGCCATGCACTACGAGGCCCTGCCGGCAGGTGATTATTGGACGCCGGTGCTCATGGACGCGACGAGCACGGGTAAGTACACGTGGAACATCAGTGCCGCTGAGGGGCCCCCACCGCCGCCAGAATGCGGCGACCCGGAGGCCGGCGACTGCTGCATCGAGGGCGGCAACGGCACGCCGGCTTGCGATGACGAGGCGTGTTGCCTGCTCATTTGTGCGGCCGACCCATTCTGCTGCGACAGTTCGTGGGACGGCATCTGCGCCGCCGCGGCCCAGAAGAGCTGCGACGTCTGCAATGCGCCTTGCGTCGATGATGGTGATTGCGACGATGGCAACTCCTGCACCGACGACGTGTGCAACAAAGACGGCTCGTGCTCGAACGACGACGTGGTGTGCCCCAAGGGCGAGGTCTGCTCTGGCGGTGTATGCGTTGAAGCGGGCGATCTCACGGACAACTGCGAAGATGCCTCGGTCGATGACCTGAGCATTGGGCAGACGAACACCTACGTGGGTGACAACACGCTGGCTACGCTGACTTGTGTGGCCGGCGGGTTCGAGGAGACGTGGCATGCGATGAATCTGACCGAGAGGGCCGATGTCACGCTGAGCCTGTGCGGCACGGATCCGCCCTGGGGCAACGCGTACATCGTCGTCGAACCGGAATGTCCCTGCTCGGGTAATTTCGTGTTCGCCGGGCGCGAGTTCTTCGTCGCGCATCCATTCCATGCGGCGGCGCTCGGGATCGTACGCGCAGAGCAGCCACTCCCCATCACAGCGCGCCTCGACCTTAGTGATGCCGCTGCCCGCGTCGGTAACATCGGCACGGATGTAGGGGCGGCGCGTGCTGGCGTGGTAGCCCTCGGCGGGCATCACGTTGGCGAGCAGCGGCGCATCCGTATCGATCAGCAGCGCGAAATCGCCGAAACTTTTAGTGCGGATGCTTGCGCGTCCTTCCGCACGCCTGGTCGTCTGGACTGACCAGGAGGAGCCCGAGCGGCGGTATACGCGCAGGCGCGGCTCGTTCTCATAGCCCGGCGGGATGGGAAAGCTGAGACGCACCGCCGCGTCGATGGGGCTGTCCTCGGGGCCGATGCGGTAGGCCGGCCCGGCCTTTTCCAAGGATGCACTGAAGTTTTCCAGCGTGGCAACCTGGAAGAATAGCGTGCCGTAGGGCGCGTTGGCGGGCACGCTAATATCGACGCCCGCTTCGGATGCGCTGTCCGCGGCGCCGCGCATGAAAACGTGGACGGTCTTCGCGAAAGGGGACACGCGCGGATGTTCGACCGAAAAGGTGTAGCGGCCGGGACGCTCCGGTTTCCATCGAACGCGGAAAGATGACGGGCCTGTGCGTACGAAGGGACGGCCGCTGGGGACAGCGGCCCTACCGTCCACCCGCTGTGCGCGGGTCTCCACCAATTCCGGCACGACGGACTCGGCGGCGTCGAAACGCACACCGAAGAGCAGGTCGTTGCCGAGACAGGTCATGCCGGCCGTGCCTTTTGTGGCGGTGGCGGAGGCGGCTTC
>JADFPW010000409.1 GCA_022562105.1 Planctomycetota bacterium | reverse complement strand
GGCAGACCTCGTCCTTTGCGCACGGCGGGTCGCAGTCGGCCGGTTGACAGACCTCGCAGCTAAGCTGGGCCGCGTCGGCACAGATGAAGTCCCACGAGGTGTCGCAGCAGAACGGGTCGTCTGCACAAATCATTTCGCAGCAGGCCTCGTTCTCGCAACCCGGCGTGCCGTTGCCGCCCTCAAGGCAGCAATCGCCGTTGCCCGGACCGCAGACCACTGGCTCAGGCACGCAGATACCATTCTCGCAGAACTCGCCTTTGGGGCACACCACGTCGTCGTTCGAGCACGAGCCGTCGACGTTGCACACGTCGTCGGTGCAAGCGTCGCCATCGTCGCAATCAGCATCATCGACGCAAGCTCCAGCCGCCTTGATGTTGAAGACGTACTCACCCTCATTGCCGAAGGCCGGATCCAGGATCTCGGGCGCCCAGTAGTCACCGGCCGGCAGGCCCGGGTAGTTGACGGTCCAGTTGCCGTCGGCGCAATCCACCTGATTGAAGTCGAACGCGAAGATGAACGCGCCCGAGCAGGGACACTCGGCATCGATGACGATGAAGGCATTGCCCCACACCGGTACCGTACCGCACTTGTCCGTAGACACGTCCCCAGACACAACCAGATCGAACGCGTGCCACGTGTCACCCAGGGCACCGAGGGCGCCGCAGTCCAAGGTGGCACCGTGGTTGTTACCGGCGTAGGTCAGCGTGTCGCCGGGGTTCAGCGTATCCACCGGGGCGTCCGTGCAGCTGTCGTTGATCACATCACCACGAGCCCCCATCCCGTCAGACAGGTCGCTCGCATCACCGAGAGTTCCCGTGACGGTCAGAGTGCCCGGTGTGCGTATCTCTCGCGTGTCGATCCGCGAGGGCGCTAGCCCGAGCGTTCCCGTGGCGGTCAAAGACGACCCGCCTTCCAAATCCCGATCCACCGCAAACGCCGGTAGCGCGGTGCTACACAATGCTACGATGGCCACAGCCCCAACCAGGGCTACTCCCGTTCTACTACGATGACAATGCATGAAACCTCCTCCTCCAGGACATGATCTCGAACAAACCGCACCCGACCGGTTTACTTCTTCCGGTTCTCCATTGAGGCGTAGTATAACAACCCAGCTACCGGAGGCGAACACCCAATTGCAAAAATTTGGAAAAAAAATGGAATATTCGCGGCGTCGGTCAGCGACGTAAAGTGAGGCACGACTTTCCGAAGCCTTGCCTTATTCTGGGACCAGATGGGTGGCCCTGGTCTAGCGATCGCCCGAGGGTTGGACGCGGGGCAGCTGGGGGCAACAACGCGGACCGCCTCCAGCGCTGCCGTCGGGCCTTGATGCGTGCAGAGCTGCAGGGCACGGCTGGGTCTCGGTCCGAAAGTGAAAGCAGGCTAGAATCTGCAGCACCAAACCAAACCGATGGCGGTAGCACCGCCACAATGGATCTGGTAGGGTAATGATGCTGGAAAACCGAGGTTCGAGTGGGATTCTCACTGGGAAGGAGTCTCGATTGATGACTCGTTACACAAAGCAGATCGTTGGGTGCGTGCTTGCGGGAGTTGTGGCCACGGGGGCGCCGGCGCTGGCTGGCGTGGAGGTCGATCCCAATCTCCAGGTCCGCCTGGCTGGGGCGCCGGATGGTGAAATCATCCCCCTATATATAGTAATGGCCGACCGGGTGGATCGGGCAGGCTTGGCGGCGCAATACCCCGTCGGTCTCTATACTGCGTCCGAGCGGCGCCATCTGCTAACCAGTCAGGCCAAGGCCGTGGCCGCCTCCAGTCAGGGCGACCTGCTGAACTTCCTTCGCTCGCGTCCGATAACCGAGGTGACCCTTGTTCGCCCGCTCTGGATCGTGAACGTAGTGGCGTTTGAGGCCGTTCCGTCGGTGATTCAGCAGACGCTTTCCATGCCCGGGATCGAACGGGCCATGCTCAACGAGCCGGAATACGTCCTGCCGGTCGAACCCCAACGGAAACCAGAAGGTGGAATGGCTCGGCGCGGTGGAAGCATTGCGTGGAGCCTGGTTCAAATTCGCGCCCCCGAAGTCTGGGCCATGGGCATCACCGGGGAAGGCGTGGTGGTGGCTCATTACGACACCGGGGCGTGCTACAACCATCCCGATCTGGCCGCCAACACCTGGATCAACGAGGGCGAGATTCCGGGCAACGGCCAGGACGATGACGGCAACGGCTTCATCGATGACGACAAGGGGTGGGACTTCGGGGCCAACGACAACGACCCGGATGACGACTCCGGGCACGGAACGCACACCATGGGCTCGGTGGTCGGGGACGGGACGCAGGGGACGCAAACCGGGGTCGCTCCCGGGGCGAAGGTGATGATCAACAAGGTATTGAACTTCGGCTTCGGTGACGGTCCCGAGGTTTGGGAAGCGTACCAGTATTCGTTGGAGAACGGTGCCCACCTGGCGACGGCGAGCATCGGCTGGATTACGGGCATACATGAGAAGAACCGGGCGGACTGGCGCGAGGCCTCGGATAATGCCATCTATGCCGGGCTGATTCTCGTGTTTGCGGCTGGTAACGAGCGCGGGTTTATTCTCGTGCCGGAGAGCATTCGTACGCCCGGGGATGTTCCCGCGGTGATTACCGTGGGGGCGACCACGATGTCGGACAGTATCGCCTCGTTTTCCTCTCCGGGTGAAACCGAATGGGGTACTTCCTGGCTCGGCGAGAACACTGACGGCCCGTACCGCGACTGGGAGTGGAACCAGGGCGGGCGGATCAAGCCGGATATTGCCGCCCCGGGTGAGGACGTGAACTCGACGCTCGATTGCAGTGGCTACAGTGGCGACACGTGGAGCGGCACGTCCATGGCCACGCCGCACATCGCCGGGGTGATCGCCCTGATGCTGCAAGCCAACCCGCTGCTGACCCGTGACGACATCATCGAGATCTTCGCGGCCACGTCCGTCGATCTCGGCCCCCCGGGCATGGACAACGATTTCGGCTGGGGCCGGGTTGATGCGTTTGAAGCGGTCACCGCCGCCATGACGCCGACGACGATCGAGGTGGACCTGACCGCCAAAGCCACGTTGATCACCGGGGGTGACCCCATCAACATCACGCTTACGCTTGAAAACACCACGGACGTGAGTCAGACGTTTGACCTGTGGATGGACCTGACCCTTCCGGACGGGACCGTGCTGAACGACTCGTTCTTCGGGCCCAGGACGATGACCATGGGAGCCGGGTCTAGCGGCGACTTCGCGAGTTCGATCCCCACGTCCAGCCAGAGCAATGGGACCAGGGTTCTCACGCTCAAGGTGGGAACGTTCGGCGTGTCGGTTATTGACTCCAAGGCCTTGCCGATCACACTTCAGCCGTAGGGTCCAGTCGGCCGGGTCGACGCCTAGCCGACGATGACCGGCGACGGACAGTCAACATGGAGCC